>CANKCX010000043.1 GCA_947480375.1 Actinomycetota bacterium | reverse complement strand
TGCCGCGGGCTTTGGCTTCCGCCATTGAACCTGCTTCAACTAAATCGTTAAATGCAACGATTTCGGCCTTAATGAAACCTTTTTGGAAATCGGTGTGAATAACACCGGCTGCGACTGGCGCAGTATCTCCCTTATGAATAGTCCAAGCGCGTGTTTCTTTTGGACCCGCAGTTAAATAAGTTTGCAAACCTAAAGTGTTAAATCCAACTCGTGCCAAAGTTGCAAGTCCTGGTTCTTCTAAACCAATTGCAGATAACAGCTCCATTGCATCGGCATCATCTAATTCAGCCAGTTCAGCTTCAGTCTTTGCATCTAAGTAAATCGCTTCTGATGGTGCAACCATCGCTGCTAGTTTCTTACGCAAATCTGCATCTGCTAATTCGGCAGCATCAACATTGAAAACATATAAGAATGGTTTAGCTGTCATTAAATGTAAGTCAGCTATCAAGGATAAATCAACCTTAGAACCGTAAAGTAATTTGCCAGAATTCAAAATTTCTTGGGCTTGCTTAATAGCTTCTAGAACAGGTGCAACCTCTTTCTTGATGCGCACCTCTTTCTCTAATCTAGGAATAGCTTTTTCAATTGTCTGTAGATCAGCAAGACCTAATTCAGTATTGATAACTTCAATGTCAGATGCTGGATCAACAAATGCGGCGGCGCGTTCGCCTTCGCGCATAACATTTTCATCATTGAAAACTCGAATAACTTGGCAGATCGCATCGGTCTCACGAATATTTGCAAGGAATTTATTTCCTAGTCCGGCACCTTCTGATGCGCCCTTAACAATTCCGGCGATATCAACGAAGGAGACAACGGCTGGCAAGATTTTTTCAGAGCCAAAAATTTCAGCTAGCTTGGCAAGACGGGCATCTGGGACGCCAACGATTCCAACGTTAGGTTCAATTGTTGCGAAGGGATAGTTCGCCGCCAGAACGTTGTTCTTGGTCAGAGCGTTAAAAAGGGTCGATTTGCCCACATTTGGCAGTCCGACGATTCCGATAGAGAGGCTCACAAGGAGTAGAGCCTACGGGGCTTTGTCAGTCCTTCCTGCCACGATACGGGCATGGATGTAATTTTGGGCGTAATAATCGGGCTGGTTGTCGGCATTCTCATTGGATTTCTTCTAAAAAGTGGGCGATCTAATTCAGATTCGACCGACAATCCATTAATTAAAGATCTAAAAGAGCAGCTCGAGCGCGAGAAGAATTCGACAGCAGCAGCCACCAAATTGAGCGATGAATTAGAGACCATGAAAAAGACGGTCGAAAAATTAACGGAAGCGGCAAGTGCTGCAGATCTACGCAGAGTTCGCGCCGAAACTGAAATTACCGAACAAGTTAAATCGATGGCATCACATAATGAAAATTTAGTTAAGCAAACACGTGCAATTGCGGGCGCGCTTGCAAGTTCGCAGACTCGTGGAAAGTTTGGCGAAGCGCATCTCGAAAAATTATTAGAGAGCGCCGGCCTAATTGAGAATGAACATTTCACAAGACAATCGGCCTCCGAAAAACTTGGTGACTCTGGAGCAATTCCAGATGTAACAATAAATATGCCGTGTGGCAGCGTTATATACATTGACTCTAAATTTCCATTTCAAAGATTTTATGAAGCCTTTGAAACCGAAGATGATGTTCTACGCAAGCAATTATTGGTGGAACATTCAAAGGATTTATTGGCTCATATTCAGGCGCTTTCAAAGCGCAACTATGCCGATCGCGGACCATCGCCAGATTTCGTAATTCTTTATGCACCGATCGATGCCATATTTATTGAAGCGGTAAAAGCGATTCCAGATTTCCTAGAAACCTCCTTCCGTCTAAATGTCACAATTGCTACGCCAACTTCAATGATGGCGCTGCTTCGCACGGTTGGCTATCTATTCAGTCGCAATCGCGTGGCTGCAAATGCTGAAGAGATCCAAAGCTTGGCCGTTAAATTCCTGCGTGATGTTTCATCACTTCACGACAAGATTGTGACCGTGGGCGATCGATTGAAGAGCACCCTTAAGGCTTACAACGACATGATCCCAACTGCCGAGACCACAGTTCTAAGCGCTGCTAAGAAGATGAAGTCACTTGATGTTTCAGGAAAACCACTCAAGGCCTTCCCTGAAGTTTCTGAAAATTTGCGAAACCTTGAGAGTAAATTAGCCTTGGATGCGCCAGAAGACTTTATTGAAGTTGAAGAAATTTCAGATGAAGATGACGAGAAATGAGTACAACATTGGATTCAGTTAGATCAAAGGCAGTTAAAGGCCCAGGGTTAAAAGTTCCAGGCGTTGTTATTCTGCAATTTTTACTAATTTTTATCTTTGAAGCCTTGGAATACACATTTACAAAGGTCGGCTTCTTTACTGGTCTGGCAATCTTTGTCTCATTCCTTGGTGGGCTTTATCTAGGGCGACCTGGTACTTCTTATACAAATGCAGTTAATCCGCCAATTTCATTTTTGATTTCAACGCTCTTTATCATGGCAACAATTGGTGGAACTGGTTTCTCAATTTCAAAGATTGGCCTCGAACTAATTTCAACGCTTTCGGCTGTTGCGCCATGGCTAATTGCGGGAGCGGTAATTGCATGGGCTGCACACTTTGCTTTACTGCGTAAATATTCACGCAAGTAATTTCAATTAAGCCTTATCTGCAGCTTTTAGGTCTTTGCGAAGCTCGGGCGGAATTGCAAACAATAGATGCTCTTCCATAGCTGTTACGGTTTCAACATCGCCATAACCACGAACTGCTAGATCTTTAAGTAGATCTTGAACCAAAATTTCAGGTACTGAAGCTCCGCTAGAAACTCCGATGATTTCAACTCCTTCAAACCATTCATCTTTTACTTCAGCGGCATAATCAACAAGATATGCAGCCTTCGTGCCATATTCGAGGGCCACTTCAACCAGGCGAACCGAGTTTGAAGAATTCTTCGAACCAACAACTAAAACTAAATCTGCTTGTGGTGCAATCTCTTTTATTGCAACTTGGCGATTTTGAGTCGCATAACAGATGTCATCACTTGGTGGATCCATTAAATTTGGAAACCGCTTCTTAAGAGCTGCAACAGTTGTAAGAGTTTCATCAACGCTTAAAGTGGTTTGAGATAACCAGGCAACTTTATTTTCATCAGGAACTTTAATGTCATTAATTCCTTCAACGCCATCGACAAGAATCACGCTATTAGGAGCCTCGCCCGCTGTTCCTTCGACTTCTTCATGGCCTTCGTGACCAATTAATAAAATAGTTAAATCTTCAGCGGCAAAACGTTTAACTTCGTGGTGCACCTTTGTCACCAGCGGACAAGTTGCATCGATGGTTTTCAAATTCCGCGATGCTGCACTTTCATGAACTGCAGGTGAAACCCCATGCGCCGAGAAAATTACAGTTTGTCCTTCGGGAACTTCATCATTTTCAGATACAAATATGGCGCCCCGGGCTTCAAGGGTTGAGACCACATGTTTGTTGTGAACAATTTCTTTACGGACATAAACCGGAGCACCATAAAGATCTAGGGCTTTTTCAACGGTAACAACCGCGCGGTCAACACCTGCGCAATACCCCCGAGGGGCTGCCAGTAAGACCCGTTTACTCATTGGGGAAGTCTAATTGGTGTTGCGATTACTATCGACTCGTGTCAGATTCTGCAGAAACCCCCTTTAGCGTTCGCGCTATATCCGAACGCATCGGGGCAATCGTTGACTCATTAAGTGAGGTCTGGATCGAAGGCGAACTATCTGAAATAAATGTAAGGCCTGGATCCCCCACAATTTTTATGCGCTTGCGCGATACCAGCGCCGATATGAGCATTTCGGTTCGCTGTTTTAAGAACGTCTTTGATTCTGTTGCGCCACTTGAACAAAATGCTCGAGTTGTTATTCGTTCGAAGCCAACTTGGTGGACAAAGAATGGCTCGCTCTCTTTTAACATCTCAGAAATTCGCCAAGTTGGAATTGGTGAATTAATGGCAAGGCTAGAAGCGCTAAAGAATTTATTGGCTAGTGAAGGGCTCTTTGATTTAGATCGCAAACGCCCGCTTCCATTTCTGCCAAATGTTGTTGGCTTAATCTGTGGTCGAAATAGCGATGCCGGAAAAGATGTTATTGAAAATGCCAAGCGCAGATGGCCAAGTGTGCAATTTGAAATCCGCGAAGTCGCAGTTGCAAATGCTGCGGCAGTTTCTGAAGTAAGTGCGGCACTTGCCGAACTTGAAGCAGATCCTAAAGTTGATGTAATTATTATTACTAGAGGCGGTGGCTCTTTCGAAGATCTACTTCCCTTCTCGGATGAATCGTTATTGCGCCTGGTCGCCGAATGCACGACCCCAATTGTTAGCGCAATTGGTCATGAGAAGGATTCACCTCTTCTTGATTTAGTTGCAGATTGGCGAGCATCGACGCCAACTGATGCCGGAAAGCGAGTAGTTCCAGATATGGCGGAGGAGCTTTTCAATATTTCGAATCTGCAAGATCGAGCAAATCGCTTTATTAAGAATCGAATCGAATTAGAAATTTCTAAAATAAAGGGCTTAATGGAGCGTCAGGTAATGCGCGAACCCGGAACGATTATTTCTACTCGCCTAGAACTTATTACCAATCTAACCGCGCGCTCTTACCGATCGATGCTCGGCTCACTTGCAATTGCCGGCGAAGAATTAAGTAGCCTGCGAACCCAAGTCCGCACCCTTTCACCGCAAGCAACCCTGGACCGTGGCTATTCGGTGGTTCAAAAATCAGATGGCGCGATTGTGCGTAAAGCGAGCGATGTAAAAAGTGGCGAAAAACTTGCCCTCCGATTAGCGCAGGGTGAGATCAAAGCAATTACGGAGTAGATTACGAATATGACCGCGGCTAAAGATCCGAAGAAGTTAAGTTATGAGCAAGCACGCGATGCGCTGGCCGAAGTTGTTTCAACACTTGAATCCGGACAATCAACTCTTGAAGAATCTTTAGCGCTCTGGGAGCAAGGCGAAGAACTTGCAAAGATTTGCCAGCAATGGCTCGATGGTGCGAAAGCTAAATTAGCTGCAGCAAAACCAGAGTCGGAGAAGTAAGTGCCAGAATTTAATTATTCCGATCTTCTGCCAATTGGCCCAGACACTACAAAATATCGCTTAGTAAGTAGTGAAGGAGTTTCAACTTTTTCTGCACAGGGCATGGAATTTCTAGAAGTCGCACCGCAAGCTCTTGAGAAATTAACTTCTGAGGCAATACATGACATCAATCATTATCTTCGCGAGGAGCACCTGACTCAGCTTGCATCAATTCTCAAAGATCCAGAAGCATCACCAAATGATCGCTTCGTTGCCTTAGATCTCTTGAAGAATGCAAATATTTCAGCCGGTGGAATTTTGCCGATGTGCCAAGACACCGGTACTGCACTAATCATGGGCAAGAAGGGCCAACGCGTCCTGACCTCGGCCAATGATGCACAATCGATTTCTAAAGGTGTTTACGATGCTTACACCTCGCTTAATCTTCGATATTCGCAGATGGCCCCAGTAACAACATGGCAAGAAGTAAATACCGGAAACAATCTGCCGGCCCAAGTCGAGATTTATTCAGATTCAGAGCATCAAGATGAATACAACTTCTTATTTATTGCAAAAGGTGGCGGAAGTGCAAATAAATCCTTCCTTTATCAAGAGACTAAAGCAGTATTAAACCCAGCCTCATTCATGAGTTGGTTAGATGAAAAACTTCGCTCTATCGGCACTGCAGCTTGTCCGCCATATCACTTAGCAATTGTCATAGGTGGCACCAGCGCTGAACACACAGTTAAAACGGCAAAGCTGGCCAGTACTCATTATTTAGATGCCTTGCCACAAAGTGGCGATGCCAAAACTGGACATGGTTTCCGCGATATCGAATTAGAGGCGAAGGTTCTAGAACTAACTCGCACTCTTGGAATTGGTGCGCAATTTGGTGGAAAATATTTCTGTCACGATGTTCGCGTAATCAGATTGCCAAGACATGGCGCCTCACTTCCAATAGCAATCGCAGTATCTTGCTCTGCCGACCGCCAAGCAAAGGCGAAGATCACAAAAGAGGGCGTATTCCTTGAGGTCTTAGAGCGCGACCCAGCTCGCTTCTTGCCAGATACCACCGATGAACATCTTGATGACAACTTGGTAAAAATAGATTTAAACCAACCGATGAGTGAAGTCCTAAAAGAGCTTTCAAAGCACCCGATTAAAACTCGCCTTTCATTAAATGGAACCTTGATTGTTGCCAGAGATCTGGCCCATGCCAAGATTAAAGAGCTTCTGGATTCTGGAAAAGAGATTCCACAATATTTAAAGGATCACGCGGTTTATTACGCAGGTCCTGCCAAGACTCCCGCAGGGTTTGCTTCGGGTTCATTTGGCCCAACAACTGCAGGGCGAATGGATTCATATGTGGATCAATTCCAAAAAGCTGGTGGGTCGATGATTATGTTGGCAAAAGGAAATCGCTCGAAAGCGGTTACCGATGCTTGCAAGAATAATGGTGGTTTCTATCTCGGATCTATCGGTGGCCCCGCTGCCCGACTTGCCCAGGATTGCATTACCAAGGTTGAAGTTTTGGATTATGCCGATCTTGGAATGGAAGCGGTCTGGAAAATTGAGGTAAAAGACTTTCCCGCGTTTATTGTGGTTGACGAT
>CANKCX010000042.1 GCA_947480375.1 Actinomycetota bacterium | reverse complement strand
TTATCGGCGCAAACACTCGTTTAGAAATTTGGGATAGCGCGGCTTGGGAAAGTTATTTAGCGGATCGTGAAAAAACATTCTCTGATGTTTCTTCGGAGGTGTTGCCAGGACTCTTCTAGAAATAGAAACGAGTTAAAAAACTTCTCAATTGTGGCCATCGCCGACCTCTATAACGACGCCCCTTCCCCGGCGCCGTTACCCCCAGATCCGTCGGCCGGCGATGACCAGAGTTGAGAAGTAGAAGTAAAAATTTAATTAAAAGAAATACAACGAAAGGGGGAGAAGATGCAAGAAGCTTTACATATACCTGTTGCGCTAGATCGCTGCATCGCTCTGCTCTCTCCGGCAATTGAATCAAGTACTAATCCAGTTATTGTTGATGCGACTCTTGGTTTAGGTGGACATACCAAGGCGCTTTTAAGTAAGTATCCAAATCTAAAAATTATTGCGCTAGATCGTGATTTAAAAGCTATTGAAATCGCAACTACAAATTTGAGCAATCTCAGTGATCGCGTCGTAATTGTTCATGCTGTCTATGACGAGCTAGCAACTGTTCTTGAAAATCTTGGTATATCGCAGGTTGATGGAATTCTCTTTGATCTAGGAGTTTCCTCAATGCAATTGGATCAAGCCGATCGCGGTTTTGCTTATTCGCAAGATGCGCCACTCGATATGCGTATGGATCAGAGCAGTGGGCCAAGTGCGCAAGATATTTTGAATACCTATTCATATGGTGATTTAGTGAGAGTAATTCGCAATTTCGGTGAAGAGAAATTTGCTACCAAGATTGCAGATAACATAATTAAAGCGCGTGAAGCCGGATCCCTAAATAGCACTAAAGATCTTGCAGAAATCGTTAAGGCGAGCATTCCGGCACCAGCACGCCGTACTGGTGGAAATCCTGCGAAACGTACTTTCCAGGCGTTGCGTATCGAAGTTAATCAAGAACTTTCAGTATTAGAACGCGCGATTCCACAAGCGATTAAGGCAATTCGTGTTGGTGGTCGTTTAGTCGTTATGTCTTATCAATCACTTGAAGACAAAATTGTAAAGAAAGCTTTCACTCAAGTGACCGAAACAAATTCACCACTTGGCTTGCCATTCGATCTTCCTAATTCGGCCGCAAGTTACAAGTTGGTAATCAACGGCAGCGAAGGTGCTAGCGATTTGGAAATTGAGACAAATGCTCGCGCCCAATCAATGCGCTTACGTGCGCTAGAACGGGTGGCTGCATAATGGCAATTCTTACCCTCCCTCCATTAGTTAGACCTCGCTTTGTATTGAAGCAAGTAATCGATGGCGTAACTGAAAACCAAAGTTTGGCCTCGGGTCAGAAACTTGATACTAGAAAATTTCTACTTGTAATGGCGAGTGTTGTAACGCTCAACCTGTTAGTTATTGCTGGCATTAATATCTTGATGACCCAGGATGCATTTACCTTGCAGAACTTAAAGGCTCAGCGAAATCTGGCGCTAGATAAAAAAGATGCAATTTTGAATCAGGTTAATCAGATGAATTCACCCTCCAACTTAGCCAGAGTTGCACAAGATATGGGAATGGTTCCGGCTAACAAGCTTGGTTATCTAGATTATTCAGTTATTCAAGAAGTGGTGATTCCATGAGCCACAATTCTTTAGTTCATGGTCGTATTCGGACACTTCTTTTTGCAACCTTCGCACTTTTTGGCGTAATTATTGGCCAGCTCTTCTCAGTTCAGGTTGTACGTGCTGGAACAATTAGCGAACGTGCAGCAAATGAATTACTTCGTACTTCGACACTTCTTGCACCGCGCGGAACCATTAGTGATGTAAATGGTGTAGAACTTGCAAGAAGCGTTGCGGCTATAACAATTATTGTTGATCAAGCTCAAATAACAGATCCAAAATTAACTGCCAAAGTAACCAGCCCAGTTCTACAAATGGGGGAGAGCGAATTAGAAGCGCTTTACACTGGAAAACTTCGCTACAAAATTATTGTTAAGAACGCGAAGCCAGCAATGTGGTCGAAGCTGCAGAGCGCAATTGCGAATTACAATAAAGAAGTTTTGAAAGAGAAGAATGGTATGACCAAGCGCGTAGTTGGTTTCTTCTCAGAACGAGCATATGTCCGCGAATATCCAACTGGGATGCTCGCCTCTTCGCTTATTGGTTTTATTAACCATGAAGGCACCGGTGCCGCTGGTATCGAAAGCAGTCTCAACGGTGAGCTTTCTGGAATTAATGGCCAATACATTTACGAAAACGGCGCAGGAACTGTAATCCCAGGATCAGCGAAGATCAGAACCGAAGCAAAAGCAGGAACTTCTATTCGTTTAACTGTTGATCGTGATATTCAATGGGTTGCGCAAGATGCGATAAGCAAAGCCGTCAAAAGTTCGGGTGCTAAATCTGGAACTGTAATTGTCATGGATCCAAAGACCGGCGCAATAATCGCACAAGCAAGTGCTCCTACTTACAATCCATCAAAGCCAATTGTTGGAAATCTAGACATCATTAGAAACCCAGCGGTTCAAGATGCATATGATCCTGGCTCTACTGGCAAGGTAATTACTTACGCTGCCGCTCTGGAAGAGAAGAAGTTAACGGCTAATAGCGTTTACACGATTCCTTATTCAATGAACGTTGCAGGTTCAAAATTTTCAGATCACGAACGCCATCCAACGCAGCGCCTTACAGCAACAGGTGCTCTTGCGGTATCAAGTAATACCGGAGCCATAAAAATTGGACAGCAACTTGGCAGCAATACTCTTTACAAGTATTTAACTGACTTTGGAATCGGACAGAACACCGGTTCTCATCTTCCAGGCGAGACGCCAGGATTACTAACACCCGTTTCAAAGTGGTCCGGAACTTCTCTTCCGACTTTCTCGTTTGGTCAGGGATATTCAGTTACAGCACTTCAAGCAACAAGCGTTTTTGCAACAATTGCGAATGATGGAATTCGCGTAACTCCAACTGTTGTAGCAGGTACTACTGATGCGAGTGGAAATTACATTCCAGCTAAAGACCAGAAAACAAAGCGTGTAGTTAGCGCAAGTACTGCAAAGGAAATTCGTAAGATGCTAGAGAGCGTGGTTTCTGCAAATGGAACTGCGCCTACTGCCGCGATACCTGGTTATCGTGTTGCTGGAAAGACCGGAACTGCAATGCGGTTCAATGCTAATTGTTCTTGTTACAGCGGCTATACCGCTTCATTCATCGGCTTTGCACCTGCAGATAAACCAGCATATGTAGTTAGCGTGACTATCCAAGACCCTAAGGGAATGCACTGGGGCGGAGTTCTAGGTGGTCCAGTATTTGCCAAGGTTATGAAATTTGTTTTGCAGTCAAAACACATCGCGCCTTCAACGTCAAAGCTTGATGCATATCCGCTGACCGAAGCGGAGCTATTGAAAAGTACACGTGCAAAATGATCCGGCCCGAATCTGATTTCAAAAAATCAGTAGCCGATCTTTCCCGTTTTATTGGCTTGACAACAGAAGTTGACTTTGAATTCACGGGGATCACATCAGATTCAAGAGCAATTGAGAAGGGCGATTTATTCGTTGCCTTACCTGGCGCAAAGGTGCATGGTGCAAGTTTTATAGATCAAATAACAGCCAGCGGTGCAGCAGGAATTTTAACGGATGCCGAAGGCGGCAAATTGGTGGGCGACAAATTGCCTGTAATTGAAATTAGCAATCCTCGACACATCTTGGGAGATATTTGTTCTTGGTTTTACGGTTCACCCTCAAGTTCATTGCACATTGCAGGTATCACCGGAACCAATGGCAAGACAACTACTACGACAATTTTAAATCAAATTCTTACGATTGCCGGAAAGTCGACAGGTTTGATTGGAACTATTGGAATTGAGATTGGCCCAGAAAAATTAGCGACGGGCTTCACAACTCCCGAAGCCAGTGAATTACAGAGTCTCTTTGCAACTATGAATGAACGACATATCTCTCATGTGGCGATGGAGGTCAGCAGTCACGCAATTGAGGCGAAACGAATTGCTGGTACTAAATTCTCTCTTGTTGGTTTTACAAACTTAACGCAAGATCACCTAGATTTCCACGGTGATATGGCAAGTTATTTCGCAGCCAAGGCAAAGTTATTTACTACTGAATATAGCGAACTTGGATTTATAAATATCGATGACAATTTTGGTAGAGAGCTTTTCAATAAGTCAGAGATTCCAGTAATAGCGCTATCTAGAACAGATAAATCTGCACAATGGCACTACGAGCAAATAGAGATGGTTCCTGGCGGATATTTCGTCGCAATTCGCGGAACAGGTGGAATCCTAATCGAAGGTAATCTCAACCTGATTGGTGAACATAATTTAGATAATTTACTTATGGCAGTTGCAATGGCTGCAGAGTTTGAAGTTGATCCTCTTGTAATCGCAAATTCTTTGAGCAAGTTAATAGGTGCCGCAGGTCGGTTAGAAAGCGTAAATATCGGGCAGAAATTCATTGCATTAGTTGACTATGCACATACGCCAGATGCGGTTACCAGAACTCTTGCCACGCTACGCAAAAGCGTTTCTGGAAGAATTATCGGCGTACTTGGTTGCGGCGGAGATCGGGATAAAACAAAGCGTCCAATCATGGGACGTGAATTACTTGCAGGTTCTGATTTTGCAGTATTCACGAGTGATAATCCAAGAAGTGAAAAACCAGAAATTATTCTTGAAGAAATGGTCAGCGGAGTTTCGTTGGGTGAGAATTGCGCAGTCATCGTGGATCGCAGAGAAGCTATTGCTCTTGCGGTGGCGAGTGCGATGCCTGGGGATTGTGTGGTCGTGCTTGGAAAAGGCCATGAAATAGGCCAAGAAATTGCGGGTAAAAAATACCCATTCGATGATCGGATTGAATTGGCGCGCGCGATCGAGGAATTAGCATGATCAAATTAAGTCTTACCCAAATTGCGAAAATAGTTGATGGTCAAATTCTCAATTCACCTGGCGATGTTGCTACCGCGGCGTATCCGGTAATTAACTCTGATCAGGCAACGGC
The DNA here is from genome assembly GCA_947480375.1 of Actinomycetota bacterium. Classification (GTDB taxonomy): domain Bacteria; phylum Actinomycetota; class Actinomycetes; order Nanopelagicales; family Nanopelagicaceae; genus AAA044-D11. The sequence goes on along the minus strand of CANKCX010000042.1, from coordinate 1,904 downwards.
TGAAACTTTCTTTGTTGCATTCGTGGGAGAAAAAGTAGATGGCCACGACTACATCACATCGGCAATTTCCAATGGCGCGCAATTCGCGCTTGTAAGCAAGGATTGTGCAGCACCAGCAATAAAGGTTTTAGATGTGCAGAAAGCGCTTACCGATTTGGCGAAGTTCGTACGCAACGAACTAAAGAATTTAACCGTGATCGGCATAACCGGATCGCAAGGTAAAACCACAACGAAAGATTTGCTAAAGCATATTTTGAGCGTTTCGGGTGAAACTGTCGCACCTGCTGAATCTCTAAATAATGAGCTTGGTGTACCGCTCTTACTACTTAGATGTACTGAGCAAACAAAGTATTGCATTGTAGAAATGGGCGCACGTCATGCCGGAGATATTGCATACCTATCCGAGATCGCTAAACCAAGTATTGGCGTTGTCTTGGGTGTTGGCAAAGCCCATGTGGGCGAATTCGGTAGTCGTGAAACAATCGCAAAGACAAAATCAGAATTAATCACAAGCCTAACTACCGGTGGAACTGCAATCTTAGGAACTTATGATGAATTCACACCAGTCATGGCAATTCCAGATGGCGTTTCAAAATTAACTTTTGGCGAGAAATCTACTTGTGATGTTCGAGCAGCCGATATAGAAGTACGTGAAGGAAGAGCTCACTTCGATTTGGTTTCTGGCGATGGTCGGGCGGCTGTTAGTTTGCAATTGCTTGGCATTCATCAAATTTCTAATGCCCTTGCGGCAGCGGCTGTTGCAACAGCTTTACATCTTCCTATTGACACAATTTCTGCGGCGCTTTCTACGGCTGAAGTTTCAAGTAAATGGCGAATGGAAATTGCGCAGTTTGGCGAAATCACTTTGATAAATGATTCCTACAATGCAAATCCAGAAAGTACTTCCGCGGCCCTTCGAACTCTGGCCTTGATTTCGCAAGAAACTGGGGGAGTCAGTTGGGCGTTCTTGGGCAAGATGCATGAACTCGGCGAGTCATCCGCGCAAGAGCATGCTGCAATTGGCAGACTCGCCAATGAGATTGGGATAGACCATTTGATTTCAGTGGGGACAGAGGAATACCTTGCTGATTTAACTTCGGAGAAATTAGCAACGATGGATGGCGGAGGCGAGAGCGCAGTGCATTACTTCGAAAAAAAGAGTGACGCTACTTCTCTTGTCGAACATTTTTCTCCCGGAGATGTCGTTCTAGTTAAAGCATCTCGTTCTGAGGAATTTAATCTGCTTGCTGATCTGATTAAGGATCGACTAGTTGCAGATATGGAAGTTGAAAAGTGAAGGGCATTGTCTTCGCTGGCGCGCTTTCGCTGCTGCTTAGCTTTATCTTCACACCTGCGCTGATTCGAATCTTGTCACGACGCGGAGTTGGTCAAATGATCAGGGATGACGGGCCAAAGACTCATCATGTAAAACGTGGCACTCCAACTATGGGTGGAATCGTTCTAATTTTCTCCAGTGTTGTCGCGTATTTTGCAAGCCACCTAATTACGGGCGTTGGTATTACGGCCTCTGCTATTTTGGTAATTGGATTAATCGTTGGACTGGGTTTGATTGGCTTTCTAGATGATTGGCTGAAAATTTCTAGAAAACAATCTTTGGGTTTAACTGCGAAACAGAAATTATTTGGACAGGCGGTCTTCGCTGGTGGATTTGCATATGCTGGATTGCAATTTAAAGATAGCAATGGACTTGCTCCAATCTCGCAGTACTTTTCCGGAGTTCGAGATACATCAATTAAACTTGGAGTTGTACTTGTAATTGTCTGGATAATTTTTCTGGTACTCGGAAGCTCGAACGGCGTAAACCTAACCGATGGCCTAGATGGTCTGGCTTCTGGTGCAGCAATTATGACTTTCTTATCTTTTATCGTCATAGGTGTTTGGGA
>CANKCX010000041.1 GCA_947480375.1 Actinomycetota bacterium | reverse complement strand
TAGATATCAATATGGACCTTTACATTTGGTTCACCAATATCTTTAATCATTTCAACAGCTTGATCAATGGTGTTAATTAAGTTTGATTCATATCGGTTTACTGGTTCAAGACCGATTGTGATTCCCTTAGCTTGAGCTGCGATAGCAAGACGCTTAAGTGATGCGACAGAATTTGCCCGAGATTTAGCAGTAGCTGGGTGTGAATATTTACCAAGTGCACTAAATAGAACTCCGCCAAGATAATCGCCTTCGATTCCTGCAACTACATCGAGCGCTGCCATCAAACGAGCTTCACCCTTTGCGACAACAGCTGGATCTTCGCTATTTATATCCGCATCAAATGAGAGACCAAGCGAGCAAGCCGCTTTAATTCCAAATTCCTTAAGAGTTGCAAGGGTGTGTTCAGTATCAATTAGCGATGGATCGAGCGCTGGAATTTCAATTAAATCGTAACCAGCATCGACTGTATTTTGAATTGCTTCGCGGCATTCTGCGTGAGACCAACCGCCGACCCATACGAGAGCGTGTACACCTAATTTATTTGGAAGTTGAATTGTCATGCCATAAGTATATTAATTATTGGTGGTTGCGCTAGTGGCTAAAGTTTCTGAATTTTCTAAACTTGTTAATGCATTTTCCATCATCGGCGGACAGGCATCACCCGGCGCAATCACAGGTTCAAAGTGCCACCATTCATTTTTATAAATACGGCAGAGTCCAAATAGTGAGCCATTATCTTCCAGCCACTTCACGGCAATTTTGTCGCCTGGATAGTTGACATCAATCGCCGTTCCCCAAGGATGATTAGAAATATCTTTTGGCAAAACCCATTTCGAAGCTTCCTCTTCGCTGCCATACCTTCGAACCGCATCAGCAAATAATCTGGCTTGAAGATCACGTGAGCGAAATCCCGATGTAATTCTCAAGTTATAGCCAAGCTTCTCGGCTGCTGCTTGGGCCGCCAAGAAACGCACCTCAAAGGTGCGATTAAGCGCTGTTGGTCTTTCAACATCGTGGCGAATCGGCAAAGTGCCTAGGGGTTCTTCATTTGAAGAACATAAGATTTTGGTATCGCTCTGACGCAAGACTTTAGTTGAAACATCAAAACAGAGAAGTTTTTGGACTGATATTGGGATCTCATCAATCTTCGAGCCTTGGATAGTGAAAACAACGACTGTAATAATGGCAATGTACCAAGCCCCCAGTGCGAATAAATCCCAATGTTTCTTAAACATTCCGAACCGCTCGCTTTGGATAATCTGTTATTACCCCGTCAATTTTTAGCTCTTTGCAAAGTTCTAATTCACTCTTTTTATTCACGGTCCAGAGAAAAACTCGGATTCCTTTTGCTTGCAACTTTGCTACTAAACCGGGTCGCCTCTTTACTAAATCAAGGCCAAGAGCGGCAACATTAGTCCGAGTCAAGAGTGCGGGTAAATAGTATTTTGAAACTTTGCAACCTTGAAACTTATTACTAATCCGTTTCACCGCAAACCATGAGAATGACATAACAATAATTTCAATTCCTGAGCCTTGAATTTGTTTTGAGTACTTATCCAATAACTTCAAAACTTCTACTTCAATATTGCCCAATGCGGCTACTGGATGCTTGGTTTCGATTAACAAATCGCGCTTTGATTTGATCGCGATCTTAATTAATTCCTCAAGCGTGATTACATTTGCAACTTCCCTAAGTTCCTTTAACGAAGAACTCGACACCCGGATCTTACGGGTACCTACTCGCTTGGTATTTGCATCATGTATGCAGACCACTTGCCTATCACCTGAAAGTCGTACATCGCATTCAAAGCCAGCGGCCCCATCTTCAATTGCTGCTAGATACGCCTGCTCGGTCATTTCAGGGTTGCGTCCTGAAGATCCGCGATGAGCAAATACTTTCATTTGCCAAAAATAAAACGAATTGAATTTCTAAGTCCGAACTTCTTCGCGGGCGGTTTTAAAATAAATAGAGTTCGCATTATTGGGGCCCATACTCCGAAGACTCGGCTAAATATTTTTGAACGTGCGACTACATCTTCGATTGAGTTACGTAGATTGCCTGAACTTTCAGCAGGATGTACGGCGATAGTTATAGGAAGAAATCTCCCTTTAAGACCCGAACGAATTGCGTCTGCTATAAAAATATATTCATCTCCTAAATAATTCTTGGCGCCTGCGCCAAAATTCTCATCAAACCTGATCCCCGCGGCCTCAATTGCATCGATACGAATTAACATTTCATAGGTTGCGGCTTTAGCAGAATTAGTTAATTGCAAATTATGGGCGTTTTTTGGATATGGCTTACGTAATTTGCCGGTTTCATCGACTGCTTGCAGAAGCAATATTGAGATATCTGGATTCGATTCAAGATAGGAAAGTGCTGAATCTATGCCTGATTCAATAAATGTTATGTCATCATCTCCGAAGAGTAGATATCTCGAATCAGTATTTGTTAATACAGCGTTGCGGCTCTTGGTTACACCGCGGCTATTGAGTACTAAAACCTTTACTTCTGAATCTATTTTAGGAATCTGCAGTGAATCAGGGTTCTGAATAACTACGAGATTTGAAACTGAATCTAGAAATTTAATATTTTGAACCCGATTTGCAAGTGTCGAGTAACCAATCGTTAGCGTATTTTTCTTATTCACTGTGGGTGCGAGCCCTTGCGAACCTCATTAAACCGCTAGAAATATTTGAAAGACTTGAATTCTGCATTCGTAAACCAAAGAATAGAACCACGGTATTTGAAGGGCTGATTTCACCGTTGTAACTAAAGAAAATAAGAGCCGCAAAGAGAATCAGCATCGCCATACCTGACAATAAAATTCCAGTTTCACCCGATTTAATTCGAGTGCCGATCTTTATAGAATTTGGAACGTGTTCTTTCTTTGCTTTGGCTTTAACAAAACCACGCTGTGCCTTAATTTGATTCATAAAGATTCTTCCAAGAATCTGGAAGATTACCAAAACCACAAGAATATTGAGAAGGCCAAATTTCCAATTTAGAAAGGTGAAGAAAAGAATTACTACGCCCATTTGAGTGAATATGCTCAAGAGTGATGTTAGCTCGAAGGCCAAAGACCAGCGCCAGTTTTCTTTGCTGCGATGGACTTCTTTGTCACTTGCTTTAAAGGCTCGATCAAAAACATTCACACGATAAATTCTTTGAAAATAGTGCCCGGCTCGTGTTGCGCCAAAGAAAAGAAAGAAACCTGCAATGTAAATAATTAAGTGCGATTTAGGAAGCGTTTCTTCGTTCATAATTATTTTTGTAAAAATCTTGGCTACTGCTAACTCAGAAACTGAGATAAAGGCAGCGATTAAAACCAAGCTGATTAAAATCAAGCGATATTTTGTGGTTGGAAATAGCTGCAGCAAAGCTGCTTTAAGCTGTCCTAAGATTTGGTGCACAGATTAATTATTCCGTAGTTTTGCAGATGAAACTATCGCTGCGATGTGTCCCGCTGTAACAAATAACGCGATTCCAAGCGCAATTTCTAAGGAAATTCCATTTCTGCCAAAGATCGCAACAAACATCGTGAATTCGACTGAATGGAAGATTCGCTGTGCCGGCAGGTAATTGAAAAGCTTTCTTGCCTTTCGAAGTACTCCTTTTATTGGCAGGTTTATTCCTTTTGCGTCCTGGATTTTAGGAAGCCCGGAAAAGGCGCGTGCCACATGTACGGCATCATTTAAGCCTTTGTTTATTATGACCAAGATAGCGAGAAGCGCTCCGAGATATGGATAAATTGAAGATGTGATTGATTCATTTGGCCAATTGCCCAAACGAAGCCCAAAGCAGATCGGCAAAAATCCTTCTGCGGCATAGTGTCCAAGCTTGTCGAGAAAAATACCCATCGGTGATTTTGTTTCACGCCATCTTGCAACTTCACCATCACAGCAATCAATCAACATTTGTAAGTGACTTAGGAATAGCGCCAGTGCAAGCCCCATCCATCCTTGTATTAAAAGCGCAGGACCAATTGATGCACCAATCAAAATCATTAGCCAAGTAACTCCATTGGCTGTAATTGGAGTTCGTAGCAAAATTCGGGTTAAGTATGGCGAAATTCTTCGCTGGTAAAGATCTGCAATCCAATGTTCTGATGTGGAACGCCCTGTTACTGAAACCGGTTGTGAAATTTCTCGGATTTGCGCGATTGTTGGGCGCTTGGGACGATTAGATAAATTGCTCATCACTTAATTCCGTTTCGCAATATGAGTTGAAATCCATTGTGCCGAAGAAACAAAGAAGAACAGCACGCTGAAATAGTAAATTAAAGGAAGTAGCGGAATTTCGAACCAGACCCAGATGGCAATTAGCGCTAGACGGCCAAAGATAAAGCCACCCAATATTGATAGCCACTTAGGTTTTGCTTCATTTTGCAGCGCGCGATACATATTGTCGTAGTGGTTAAAGAGAATTGCAAAGAGAATTAAGAAGAGTTTAGAGCGATCTAAATCTGTTACTACTGCCAATTCAATAAAAATTACACCTTCTAAAAGCCGTAGTAGCGATGGTACTAACCAATCAAATCTATTTGTTGTGTTCTTACTATTGAAAGAATCAATTTGGAAATCAACTAGTTGGTTATTTACTCGCTCTTTTGGCCAAGTAAGTGTTTTACGAATTCGCCCCCGGAAGACAAGAGCAATTGAAATAAGCCCAAGAATGGGCATTATTGTGAAGGTAAAGGCTGCGCCACCTATTACCGAAGAAGCACTTATAACAAGCCAGCGCTCACCAATTGGAAACTGCACAGCTTTCTTGGACCAGTATTCAAGCCTTGATTTCTTTTCACGCTCTGTTGCTACATAGCCATCATTTTTTATTTCAAAATCCATAGGGGCCAACTGTGAACTTCTTACCTTATTAATTCGCGCAAAGTTGTAATCCGAAATATGTCTAAAAGTTTGGAACAACATCATTCCCATGGCAGGAATCCATAAATCTCGGCCGCTCTTTGCAGAACCATAAGCAAGTGCAAAGAAGACTAAATATTCTTTAATCCGATCTGTTATCGCATCCAGCCATGCGCCCAATTGTGAAAATTGCCTGGTGTATCTAGCAAGCTCGCCATCTACGCAATCGATAATGATGCTTAGCTGCAATAGAACCGCGCCGGCAAAAATTGTCCAGAAAGTTCCGCGGCTAAATTCATAAGCTGAAAATAAACCCACTGCAAAGGAGATTAAGGTAACTTGGTTTGGCGTCATTTTTAATCGGACCGCTAGCCATGTAAATAGTTTTGAAAATTTTCGCAGGACAAAGACGGAGTAAAAACCATCGTTAGCCCGGTTTGCTAATTTTAGTCGAAGCCGCGCATCATTTAATTCAGAGATCTGTTTTGCAACTCTTGTGCGTTCCGCAAGATCTGTTGATCGGATAAATGGTGCACCTGCAACTTCTGCTGGTGCAACCACGAGTGCGGCTCTAACTAACGCAACAAGAACCAGATCAATTGCATCCCCGGCATGATTAGTATTTTTAATCTTTGTGAGAATTTCAATAATTTCAGCCCGCTGCGATTGCGAGAGTCGAATCGCGCCAAGGAATGTGTGATTGCCATGACCAACTTCATGGAACCCAGAGCTTGCACCTGTTATGCGCCCCTGGCTTACTCGGGTTTCCCCACCTTTAACTTTTGAAACTAGGGCAGTTGTAACGGTTCTTGGATAATCTGTTAATAACTCAAGGTGTGGTTTTGTTACAACAGTGGCCTGATCAATTACAAGTAAATCTTGATTTCCGGATTCAAAAGCTTCGAGAATCTCAGCAATCTTGCTCCCTTGGTTAACTTCTAAGGTGCGAAGATTTTCGGTCATAAGCGGTAATCTATCGTGCCTAGCGTGAATTCTTAAGATATCGATGGGTAAAGAAGGTAGAGATGGCAATTCAAGTTGTGATTTTGGCGGCTGGCATGGGAACTCGTTTAGGTAAACCATGGCCAAAGCCACTGACAGTCTTATCTGATGGCCGATCAATCATGCAACAACAAATGGAGAACGTCGAAAAAGTTTTTGGTGCAAAAGCACGTGTAACTGTTGTTGTCGGATTCAAACTCGAAATGATTATCGAAGCACATCCATCCGCAACTTTTGTTTACAACGAAGTTTATGACCAGACCAATACCTCAAAGAGTTTGCTTAAAGCACTCAAGGCAAGTCAGGAATCTGGAGTACTCTGGCTAAACGGTGATGTTGTATTTGATGCAAAAGTATTAGAACGAGTTGCATCCAGAATTGAATCTGAAAAATCTTTTGTTTGTGTTAATACATCTGCGACCGCAGAAGAAGAAGTTAAATACACAGTAGATGACAAAGGATTTATCAAAGAACTATCAAAGACCGTAAAGAATGCACTTGGTGAAGCTGTTGGAATTAACTTCATCGCTGCTCATGAAAAGGCGAATGTAATTACCCAATTGCAAGAGTGTGCGGATCAAGATTATTTTGAACGCGGACTTGAACTGGCAATTGAAAAAAATGGGATTCAAATGGAGCCAGTTGATATATCTGATCTATTTGCAGTCGAAGTAGATTTTCAGGCTGATTTAGATCGTGCAAATCAGGGACTTAAGTAGAGCTTAACTCGCTCTGCGAATTCCCTCTTTGATTGCCATTTCAACTTCTGAAATCTTCTGCTCTGATATTTTAATCTGATGTGTAATTGGTTCAATCTCTGACATCTGTAATTTTGGATTAATCGGAACTGGCATCAATTCTTTTACTCCAGCACCGAGCGCGTAATCAACGTATTTGATTCCGTTTCCATGAACATATTCTTCAAATCCATTGAAAACGACAAGAGCACATGGAATCCCATAGCTTTGACATGTAATCATTACATGCATAGCACTTGTAACAACGCTCTCATATTCGTGAAGTTTTTCAATAAAAGAAATAATG
>CANKCX010000040.1 GCA_947480375.1 Actinomycetota bacterium | reverse complement strand
GTCTTAATTGGAGCCTAAATTAATGCCTTAATCATGAGCGCGCGGTGCTCATGGTTACTTGTTATCCCAGTTTGGGTTTGACATAGCTTTCGCTCCTTTTAAGTATTTAAATAATTTTCCAACGAATCTGTAGATAGATCTTCATCGCATCTAAAGGCCCGTTGAAATGATCTGCGCTGCTTTGCAACATCGAAACAATTTCGATGTAACCAAGCTCCGCGACCAAATTTGCGGTGGTCTTGATCAGGAAGAACCTGATTTCCAACCTGAACTACTCGAAGTAGTTCGCTGAAGTTCTCTCGCTTGCGACAAGCTATGCAGCTCCGAATCGGAATCGGCATCTCTTATCCCTCGCATTTTTAAACTATCAGGGGGCAACCTTACCCGCGAAAATCAGATGTTCACAATCTACGAGCATCGGCTCGGAACTTATGCGGGAAATTCACCCTCGGCTTCAACTTCTTGCGGCTTCGGCTTTTCAATTCGCTCGACCGGGTTATCAGGATGGATATCAATTCGCCAGCCAGTAAGCCTTGCGGCAAGCCGAGCATTTTGTCCATCTTTTCCGATAGCAAGCGATAGTTGATAATCAGGAACTATTACTTTCGCAGATTTGCTTTCAAGATCTACAACTTCGCAGCTAGAAACTTTTGCCGGTGCAAGTGCGTTCGCAACATAAACCGCTGGGTTTTCCGAGTAATCGACGATATCTATCTTCTCGCCATTTAATTCATCCATTACTGCTTTAGCGCGGGCTCCGATTGGACCGATAAGTGCGCCCTTAGGGCTTACACCTGCGCGATGTGAACGAACTGAAACTTTACTTCGAAAACCAGGCTCGCGTGATACTCCAACGATTTCTACAATGCCATCCTTTAATTCTGGAACTTCTAGTGTGAAGAGCGATTTAATTAATAGCGGATGCGTTCTAGAAAGCGTTACTTCCGGACCTTTAAGTCCTTGCTTAACATCTACGACGAAACATTTAATTCTTTGGCCATGCGTATAAGTTTCAGTGGGAACTTGTTCATTTGGTGGAATTTTTCCTTCTACCCGACCAAGATCTACATAAACAATAGTTGCATCTCTGCCCTGCTGAATTACTCCAGATAGAACATCGCCGACACTTGCCGAAAATTCTTCAACAACATCAGCATCTTTTGCTGCGCGCATTCGTTGTTTAATTTCTTTGCGAGTAATCGATTTAATAACTTGTTCAAAACCTTCTGGCATATGCGTAATGGTTTCGGTGTAAATACCTTCGCCATCAAATTGTGGAACGTGAATAAGAATCTCACCATCGACGCGGTTAAGCACGGCTCGGCCTTGTGGCATTGCATCTTCAAGAGCAACATATGCTTCAGTCACAGCATTTTCGATTGCGCTAATCATTTTCTCGAGCGGAATTTCTTTCTCAATTGTCAGCGCTATAAGCGCATCAACATCTACGCTCATTTGAATTCGATTTCTAGTACTGCACGTTTAACATCTTCAAATGAAACTTTCTCATCTCCGACCAAAACAGTAGTTTCGGTAGCTTCGCCAATCCGACCTTCGATTACTTGACCGCTGTTCATTGTTATCTTTACTAGGCGATCTAAATTCTTCCGCCAGTGACGTGGCTTAGTCAGTGGTCTATCTAGACCAGGCGAAGTGACTTCTAGCGTGAATGCCGAATCTCCCAGTGCTGGCAGGTTTTCAACAACTTCTGAGATCTGCTTTGTTACTACAGTGACTTGATCTAAATTTAAATGTGAATCGCTATCTACAATTACCGTAAGAATTTTTACCTTACCGGCAGATGTAATTGTGAGCTCTTCTAAGTAATTTCCGGTTGCTTCAATAATTGGCCTAATAGCGGCACTTACTTCATCATTCAATGGCATATTCATCTGCCCCTTCGCAATATTTAGTTTTAGTTAGCGAGCCAATCATAACCCACTTTTGCAATGAGAATTGTCGTCACTAGCAAAAAGACTTTGCGAACCAGTGGCGAACCCCCTCGGATTGCCAACCTAGAACCAATCAAAGCGCCGCATACATTTGCTATTGCAAGTGCCAACCCCAAACGCCACCAGATGTGACCAGTAAGTTGAAAAGAAATAATTGCACCTAAATTGGTTGCAATATTTACCAACTTTGCAGTTGCTGATGCTTTGAGAAATGCATAGCCGACGAGCCCCACAAGGAGAAAAACCAGAAAAGTTCCGGTGCCAGGACCAAAGATTCCGTCATAGAACCCGATTGTCAGTCCAAGTGCCACAACTATCTGGTGGCGCCTGCGATTGGTAAATCTTAGGTTCTCGTTAATTCCGAGTTCTGGTTTGCGCCAGGTATAGATGGCCACGCTAATTAAAAGCAGAATAATTAAAGGTCTAAAGATCGAAGTGGGAAATGAACTCGCTAAGCGCGCACCAAAGGCTGAACCAATGAATGCGGGCAGCGCCATATATGAGGTCAGTTTTAGATCTGGTTTAACACTTCTAAAGTAATTAGCAGCTGCAGAAGAGGTACCAAAGACTGAAATGACTTTATTTGTACCAAGAATCATTGGAATTGGTTTTTCCGAAAGGCCGATTAGAAGTGCAGGAAGTTGTATTAATCCCCCGCCGCCGGCAACCGCATCCACAAAACCTGCAAATCCTGCTGCAATTACCAGGAAGATTACGGTTTCAAATCCCATCTAATTAAGAGTTCAAGACCCTCGTAGTTATTTCGGTAACAGCCTTTAGTAATTCGATCTCGGTTTTCTCTCCGGTCGCACGAACTCTAAATTCAACTTTGCCTTCAGAGAGCGCTTTGCCGACAATAACAATAAATGGAATACCGATTAATTCAGCATCCTTGAATTTAACTCCAGCGCTAGCTTCGCGGCGATCATCAAACATCACACGCAAGCCCTTCTCTTCCAAATCTTCGGCCAAGGTGAGTGCAGCCTTAAATACTTCATCCTCTTTGCCGGTAGCAACAATATGAATATCTGCCGGAGCTATTTCTCTGGGCCAATTAAGTCCGATTTCATCATGCGTTTGTTCTGCAATCGCAGCAACCGCGCGAGATACACCGATTCCGTAGGAACCCATTGTTACAACTTGAGATTTTCCATTCTGATCTAGAACAGTTAGATCAAGGGCTTGGGCATATTTACGACCCAATTGGAAGATATGGCCGATTTCAATCGCACGATCAATGATTACAGGAGTTTCGCATTTAGGGCAGAGATCGCCAGCTTTAACTTCTGCCGCTTCTAGATATTTCTCAACCTCGAAATCGCGGCCGTTCGTTACAAAGCGAACGTGTGTATCTTTCTTATTTGCGCCAGTAATCCAATGTGAACCTGGAACGATTCTTGGATCTGCATAAACAGTTACGCCAAGTTTCTTCGCATCTTGTGGTCCAACATATCCCTTAACTAATCCAGGGAACTTAGCGAAATCGCTATCTTCAAATAGTCGAAGTTCTTGCACGCCAGGAAGATTTGCCTGCAACCGTTTCAAATCAACTTCACGATCTCCGGGGACCAATACTGAAATTGCTTTCTCATCTGCCATAAGCAGAACATTTTTTAAGGTATCTGAACCCTTATGTCCTGGCCCGAATTTTGAATTCAGAAGTTCTACGAGCGAATCAATGGTCGGGGTATTTGGTGAATCAAATTCATCCATCGCTGCTGGTGCAGCGCCAGAATATGGTGCAACTTTCGTAACCATTGCTTCAACATTTGCGGCATATCCGCATTTTTCGCAGAGCACGTAAGTATCTTCGCCGGTTTCACATGGTGCTAAGAATTCTTCAGAACCAGAGCCGCCCATTGCGCCAGAAACCGCAGAGACGATGTTGTACTTGAGTCCAAGGCGATCAAAAGTTTTTACATATGCATCGCGATGCTTGTTGTAAGACTTAACTAAGCCTTCGTCATCGATATCGAATGAGTAAGAATCTTTCATGACAAATTCGCGACCACGGATAATTCCGCTGCGAGGTCTGGTCTCATCACGGAATTTTGTTTGAATTTGATAGATCGAAAGCGGCAGATCTTTGTATGATGAATATTCGCCCTTAACCATCAGCGTAAACATCTCTTCGTGTGTTGGGCCTAATAAATAATCATTGCCTCTACGATCTTTTAATCTGAATAGATCTGGACCGTATTCATTCCAACGATCTGTTTTTTCATATGGCTCGCGGGGCAAGAGTGCTGGGAAATGTACTTCCTGAAATCCTGCTGCATCCATCTCTTCGCGGATGACGCGTTCGATGTTGCGATAAGTGATGTAACCGAGTGGCAGCCATGAATAAACACCGGCAGCGATTCTGCGAACATAACCTGCGCGCACCAATAATCGGTGGCTTGCTACCTCGGCATCTGCTGGGTCATCACGAAGGGTGCGCAGCAGCAAGGTAGACATTTTTAACATGGGCTTACCTTACCGAATTTATTTAGTAGTTACGGTTGGCGTTCCGCTTTCAACGCCAGCAGCTTCCATTTCTTCGGCCAAACGCATTGCTTCCTCGATAAGAGTTTCGACGATTTGGCTTTCTGGAACTGTCTTTATTACTTCACCCTTAACAAATATCTGGCCTTTGCCATTTCCTGATGCAACGCCAAGATCTGCTTCGCGTGCTTCACCGGGTCCATTTACTACACATCCCATAACTGCAACGCGAAGTGGAACGGTCATTCCTTGAAGCCCAGCTTGTACTTTTTCGGCCAGGGTATAAACATCAACCTGAGCGCGACCGCAAGATGGACAGGAAACTATTTCTAGCTTTCGTTGACGAAGATTTAGCGATTCTAGAATTGAGATTCCGACTTTAACTTCTTCAACTGGTGGTGCAGATAGAGAAACTCGAATTGTGTCGCCAATTCCTTCGGCAAGCAGAATTCCAAATGCAGTTGCAGATTTAATTGTTCCTTGGAAAATTGGTCCAGCCTCAGTAACGCCAAGATGAAGTGGGTAATCGCACTTGCTTGCAAGCAAACGATAAGCCTGCACCATTGTTACAGGGTCGTGATGCTTAACTGAAATTTTAATATCGCTAAAACCATGCTCTTCAAATAACGATGCTTCCCAGAGCGCAGATTCGGCAAGCGCTTCAGGTGTTGCTTTGCCATATTTTGCAAGAAGTCTTGGATCAAGTGAACCCGCATTTACTCCGATACGAATTGGAATTCCGGCAGCGCCTGCAGCCTTAGCAACCTCTTTTACCTTGTCATCAAATTGTTTGATGTTTCCTGGGTTGACTCGTACTGCTGCACATCCTGCATCGATTGCTGCAAAAATATATTTTGGTTGAAAGTGAATATCTGCAATCACCGGAATTTGAGATTTCTTTGCAATCTGCGCAAGCGCGTCTGCGTCATCTTGACTTGGAACGGCTACTCGAACAATTTGGCAACCAGATGCGGTTAGCTCTGCAATTTGCTGAAGCGTTGCATTCACATCGGATGTAAGAGTGGTGCACATTGATTGAACGCTTACTGGTGCATCGCCGCCGACTAAAACGCTTCCGACTTTGAGTTGCTTACTCTTTCGACGGGGCGCCAAAGTTGGTGGTGGTGCGCTTGGCATTCCGAGATTTACCATGGTTGCATCCTAGATTATTGATTGAGATTTATCGGATTGAAGATATCCGCGGCTAGTAAGAGAAGTGAAAGAACGGCCAATAGCGCGAATACCGCAAGAGTAAGTGGGAGCAATCTCTCAACATCAATTGCTGCCGGCGGTGCCACCTTGCGGCGTCTGGCGTTCAATCTTCTAACACCATCGACAATTGCAACGGCCATATGGCCACCATCTAGCGGCAGCAAAGGAAGCAAATTAAATACGCCAACAAAGATGTTAAGGCTGGCAATAATTATTAAGAATGATGCAACTTTCTCGCGAGACTCAAGCTTTGGATCACTTGCGGTCTGTGCGCTTACTCGAGCAACACCTACTACCCCGACCAAACCTTGAGAATCTCGTTTTTCATTACCAAAAGTCTGACGTACCAACGCTGGAATTTTAGTTGGAAGCGAGATTAACGAAGTAACGCTGTTGCCTAATAAATCTTTGGTTAATTTTGCGCTGTTTGCAATTGCTTTGAATGAACCCTCTTTATGCGTTCCTAATTTATTTATAACGCCTAAATAGCCAATTTCTTTGCCATCCAAAGTTCTTGATGCCGGCGTGATTGGCAAAGTGAATTTTTCACCATTGCGAACCACGGTTAAAGTTATTTGCTTATTTGCAGATGCGCGAATTTTGGTCGCATAGTCAAACCAATTTTCATATGAAGTACCGTCGATGGCAACAATCTGATCATTTGCCAGAAGCCCGGCGCTCTTCGCCGGTGACGGCTTTGATGTAGCAGCACACTTTGTATCAGTAACCCCGCTTGATGTATTTAACAAACAAGGTACAACTTCGCCAACGGTATTTGTAACGGTAGTAACACCGACCCCGGCAAGCAGAACAACAAGAATTAAGAAACCTAAAACAAAGTGTAGAAATGAGCCAGCACCCAGAACAATTAGACGTTTTGGAACTGACGCTAAATAAAATGCGCGATGCTTATCGGCTTCAGGTAGCTCTTCATTTACTGACATGCCAGAGATTCGACAGTATCCCCCAGCTGGAATTGCCTTGATTCCAAATTCAGTTTCACCTTTTTGAAATGACCAGATGCGCTTTCCGAAACCAAGGAAGAATTCAGTAACCCGCATTGAGAATTTCTTGGCGGTTAAGTAGTGACCGGCCTCGTGGACCATGACTGAAAATAGAAGTGCTACGACGAAGGCCAAAACCCCGAGAATACTTAAACCTGAGAAATTCACTTGCGCTCCTGAACTAATTGAGTTGCGATGATTCGTGAATCCTTCTCGATAGCACTGACATCATCGATAGATCTAATTGTTACTGGCGAATTACCGCCCAATTTCTGCACGCTTGCATCAACGATATCCACTATCTGCGCAAAAGGGATCAAACCATTTAAGAATGCATC
>CANKCX010000039.1 GCA_947480375.1 Actinomycetota bacterium | reverse complement strand
TTTCCCCGAGGCGCTACAGAAGGCGCTTCGTTCTGTTGAGAAAAAGGGCACTAGCTTCCATTGGAATACCACTGGTGTAACAAAAGATTATTTGCTCGCGGCAATGGCGATCCCTACCGAACATCGCCTTCAACAAATTCAACTCGGGCTCTACCTAGGCGCTTCAATCGAAGAGGTTTTTGCTGCAACCAAAGTTGATCCTTGGTTCTTAACTCAGATCATTGAGATCAATGAAATAGCTCGAAAAATAACGGAGGCATCTCCACTGTCAGATGAGTTACTCGCAACTGCGAAAAGTTATGGTTTTTCAGATTCTCAGATCGCCGAATTAACGCGGCAAAGCGCGCAGGACATTGCCTCAACCAGATATCGGATCGGACTTCGCCCGGTTTACAAGACGGTTGATACCTGTGCCGCCGAATTTGAAGCACACACGCCTTATCACTATTCAAGCTATGACTTAGAAAGTGAAGTTATTCCACGCACTAAACCTGCAGTGATAATTCTTGGAAGTGGGCCTAATCGAATCGGTCAGGGTGTCGAGTTTGATTATTCTTGCGTTCATGCAGCCTTTGCTTTGAAAGAGGCAGGCTTTGAAACAATCATGATCAATTGCAATCCGGAAACCGTGTCTACCGATTACGACACATCCGATCGCCTTTATTTTGAACCTCTAACGTTGGAAGATGTTCTCGAAGTTATTCATGCCGAAGAAATGGCTGGACCAATTGTTGGCGTCATTGCACAATTAGGTGGACAGACTCCCTTGGGTCTTGCGCGTGGGCTCGCAGAAGCCGGAGTAAGAATTTTAGGAACCTCGCCAGATGCAATTGATATGGCAGAAGATCGCGGACAATTTGGCGAACTATTGCGAGTTAATAACTTAGTCGCGCCCACCTTTGGTATGGCAAATACTTTCGATGAAGCAGTTGCGATTGCACACCGAATTACTTATCCAGTATTGGTTCGGCCTTCATTCGTTCTTGGTGGACGTGGCATGGAGATTGTTTATGATGACGAATCTTTGGCCGAATTCATCAAGAAAGCAACGGAAATAACGCCAAACCATCCGGTCTTGATTGATAAATTCTTGGATGATGCAATTGAAATAGATGTCGACGCACTATTTGATGGCGATGAACTTTACCTAGCTGGAGTAATGGAACACATTGAAGAGGCCGGAGTTCATTCTGGAGATTCAGCATGTGTGTTGCCGAGTTACTCAATAAGCACTTCACTGAAGAACGAAATCAGAATTGCAACTGAAAAATTAGCACGCGGTATCGGCGTTAGAGGCTTAATTAATATTCAATTCGCAGTTGCAAAAGATGAATCTGGAATTGAAAGACTCTATATTTTGGAGGCGAATCCAAGAGCTTCCAGAACCGTGCCCTTTGTAAGTAAGGCAACTGGAAATCCGCTAGCCAAATGTGCTGCGTTGATTTCAACTGGCAAGAGCATTTCAGAATTACGTGCGCTTAAATTATTGCCAGATGCGGGGGACGGCGTTCCAAAAGGAATTTCTGTGAAGGAAGCAGTTCTTCCATGGAATCGATTCCGTCGACATGATGGAACTGGTGTTGATTCTGTACTTGGCCCTGAGATGCGTTCTACAGGTGAAGTTATGGGAATCGCAAAAACATTCGGCGAGGCCTATGCCAAATCTCAAACTGCAGCCTTTGGGGCGCTTCCACTATCGGGATCAGTCTTCCTTTCACTTTCAGAGCGCGACAAGAAATCTGCACTTGATCCAGCCCGAGAACTATCGCGGTTAGGTTTTAAGATTTTTACGACCGAAGGTACTCATAAATATTTATCGGAAAATTCGATTGCTACAGAACTGGTTCGCAAACATTCACAGGGTCGTGGAGCCAATGGCGAATTCACGGCAGTGGATTTAATTACCGAAGGCCTCGTTGGTTTGGTAATCAATACGCCGCTTGGTCGCGGAACCCGGATGGATGGCTGGATGATACGAACCGCAGCTATCCAGCGAGGAGTTCCTTGTATTACTACGATTGCTGGATTCAAAGCAGCGGTTGCCGGTATTTCAGATCTTCAAGGCAAAAGTTTCTCTATTAATTCGATCCAAGAGTGGTTGGCTGTCACAGAATGACGAGTATCAATAAGAGTGCAAGCCAGGTATGGGCAGAAATCGTTAGCAACAAAAAAGTTGGTGCATATCACCACATGGTTTTCCAGGTGGGGGAATTAGCTACTCATGCAAAGCCAGGAAATTTCGTTGCTATTGCTGTTGGTGGATCAAATAGTGCGATGGTTTTGCGAAGAGCCTTTGCTATTTATCGAACCTTTGATCGTGGTGTAACAGGCGGGCTTCTTGAAATAGTCGTTGCTCCACACGGCGCAGGTAGCACATGGTTAACAAATCAAAATCCCGGTTTTAAGGTTGATTTAATTGCTCCGCTCGGTACTGCTTTTGGAATACCAACGCAACCCGTACGTGCCCTTCTTGTTGGAGGCGGTTATGGAAGTGCTCCATTGTTCGGACTCTCTGAAGTTTTAAAGAGTCGTGGTTGCCGTGTAGATATGGTTCTTGGAGCAAGTACTGCAATGAAAATTTACGCCCCACTAGATGGTAAGCGTTCTGTTAGCAGCTTAACAATCGCTACTGAAGATGGAAGTACAGGCATAACCGGAAAAGTAACTGATGTTATTCCTGGAATTATTGAGGCCAACTCTATTGACATCATTTATTCATGTGGCCCGATGGGAATGCTTGAAGCGATTAATAAAATTTCAAGTGAATTCGGAATCATGCACCAATGTGCAATCGAAGAATCAATGGCCTGCGGCATCGGCGTTTGCATGACCTGTGTACTGCCTATGAAGGGTGAAGATGGCCAAATTCGCATGCTTCGTTCATGTATTGATGGACCAGTTGTTGATGGCGACAATGTTGTATGGGGAGCCAAACGCGTAATTCCTGAGGGAACTTGGGGTGCTAACTAATGTTTAACTATCAGACGAAGTTAGGGCAGGCAGAATTTTCAAACCCAATTTTTACTGCGAGCGGTTGTGCTGGCTCCGGAAAAGAGCTCAGTCAATTTTTTGATATTTCCGAGCTTGGGGCAATAGTCACAAAATCAATTATGTTAAAGCCTCGATCAGGTCGTGCAACGCCACGTATGGCCGAAACACCAAGCGGTATGTTGAATTCAATTGGTTTACAAGGACCAGGAATTGACCTATTTCTTGAGAACGACATTCCATGGTTGCGAGATCAAGGAGCAACAATTGTTGTAAGCATTGCGGGCGAGAGCGTTGAAGATTATGCAGTTCTTGCTCGTAAATTGCGAGCCGTTTCCGGCATCAGCGCTCTAGAAGTGAACATTTCATGTCCGAACGTAGAAAATCGTGGTCAAGTTTTCGCTTGCCATCCGACTACTGCACGCGCAGCAATCGAGGCAGTTCGCAGAAATATTGGGGGAGAGCTTCCGATTATCGCAAAGCTAACTCCAGATGTAACAAGCATTGTTGAAATCGCAGAAGAAGTTGTAGCAGCAGGTGCCGATGGATTAGCGCTGATTAATACGGTTCTTGGCATGGTTATCGATACGAATACGATGCGTCCAAAATTAGCCGGCAAAACCGGGGGATTATCAGGACCGGCAATTAGGCCAGTTGCAGTACGAGCTATTTATCAAGTTCATTCAGCTTTGCCACATGTAAAGATCTTAGGCATGGGTGGAGTCGCATCCGGTCGGGATGCATTTGAATTGATTCTTGCTGGCGCTTCAGCTGTTTCGGTCGGAACTGCAACCTTTGGTAATCCAACAGCGGTCATGCAGATCAAAGAAGAGCTCAAGAACGAGTTGATAAGTCATGGTTTTGATTCACTACAAGAGGCCGTTGGTTACGCGCACCGCAGTGAAGGGAATATTTAATATGAACTCACCAATTATTCTCGCGTTAGATACCAAAGACTTAACGACCGCAAAGAGTTGGATTGGTGCGACAAATGAATCAATCTCGGTCTACAAAGTTGGCTTAGAGTTTTTTCTTAAGTTTGGTGCAGCAGGGCTGAATGAACTCAATAGTGCAGGTGATTTTCAAGTTTTCTTAGATCTCAAATTGCACGATATTCCAAATACAGTGGCCGGCGCTGTTTCTTCGGTCGCACACTTGAAGCCGAAATTCCTTACGGTTCATGCAAGCGGTGGCGCTGCCATGATTCAAGCGGCCAGCAACGCTGCACCGGAGATTTCAATTACGGCTGTTACAGTTTTAACTTCACTTGGCGAGAGCGATGTAAAAGAAATTGGATTTGCCGCTAGCGCACAAGAAACAGCAACCAAACTCGCTCTGTTAGCAAGTTCTAATGGCGCTAGATCGATCGTTTGCTCGCCATTCGAAGCTAGTGAAATTCGAATGGGGGTTGGATCTAACTTGGAAATTATTACCCCTGGCGTTCGGCCAATTGGTGGTGAACTTGGAGATCAGAAACGAGTGATGACTCCTAGCGAAGCGATAAGTGCTGGAGCAAATTATCTTGTAATCGGTCGACCAATTACAGATCTTGCAAAGATTTCATTAACTGCAATGAGCGAAGGCGCAGCAAAGATTCTAGATAGTTTGAATTAGATTTATGTCGACCAGACCGCCCATACGAAGCCGTGAAGAGCGGTTAGCAGCTGGCGAATCAGCGGTGATAGCGCGTCGCGAGCGAGCCAGTGTTAAACAAGCTCTTGCTCAGGGTGAAATTGGAATCTTTGATGTAATAAACGATGGCAGGGAATCTATCCAAAGGATGCGGGTTTCAGAATTATTGGATTCGGCCCCCGGCATCGGCGCTCGTAGAACCTTCACAATTATGGCGAAAGCTGGAATCTCAGATACGCGTAGAATTGGCGGCTTAGGAATCCACCAATTACGCAAACTCAGAAATGAGATGATCTTGAATAAAGTTCCAATTAATGAAGGTGCGTTAATTGTTATGTCCGGCCCTGGTGGCGTTGGCAAGAGCACAATCACTTCGCACTTGAGAAACCATCCTTCGGTTTGGATCAGCGTATCGGCGACAACTCGTGATCCAAGAGATAACGAACGCGATGGTTATGATTACCATTTTGTTACCGATGAAAAGTTTGATCAATTGATTTCGAAAAATGAATTCTTAGAATGGGCGGAATTTGCCGGCGCCCGCTACGGAACGATTCGTAATTCAGTAGAAGATGCAAGGAAACTTGGAAAACATGTTGTGTTGGAAATCGAAATAGCTGGTGCCAGACAGATTCGAAAAGTTGAGCCGAGTGCACTCTTGGTCTTTATTGCTCCGCCATCTTGGGATCATTTAGTAGAAAGATTGACCGCCCGGGGGACTGATTCCCCAGAGCGCAGGGCTGCTCGTTTAGCCCTGGCCGAAGAGGAGATGGCTTGCGCCAGCGAATTCGATGAAGTCCTCATAAATCATCAGGTCGAAGAAGTGGCCGCCGCACTGCTATCCTTGGCCACTTCAAGGAAGAAATAACCCTAATTTTTTCAATTGCACTTTCAGCGTTTTATCACTGCTCTACAGGAAGGCTCGTTATGACAACCATGGATGGCATTACAAACCCACCAATCGATCAATTATTGGATGCTGCTGGTTCTAAATACAGCCTGGTTCTTTATGCTGCAAAGCGTGCGCGCCAAATCAATGCTTACTATTCACAACTAGGTGAAGGTCTGCTCGAATATGTTGGTCCTCTTGTCGAGACCTATGTCCACGAAAAGCCACTTTCAATTGCACTTCGTGAAATTAACGAAGGACTTCTAACTATTGAAAACCTGGAGCCTGTTGCTCCTGAAGCTAACGCTGGCGAATAATTCCTATAAATCTTAGGTAGCTAACTTTTAAATGACACTCTTGGGTCGTGAATTAATCCTCGGAGTGGGCGGCGGGATTTCTGCATATAAATCGGCAGAGCTTTTGCGTAGATTGCAGGATATTGGTTTTGGAGTCACAGTAATACCAACCAGAAGTAGTTTGAATTTTGTTGGTAGCGCAACGTGGGAAGCTCTTTCTGGTCGACCGGTAAATCCTAATCTTTGGAACAATGTTCATGAAGTGCCACATATCAAGGCGGCCCGTGGTGCAGATTTAATTGTCGTGGCCCCAGCAACTGCTGATCTCATTGCCAAAGTGGCAAATGGATTTGCCGATGACCTTTTAACTAGCGTTATCAGCGCTTCGGTTGCACCAATTGTTTTTGTGCCAGCAATGCATCCCGAGATGTGGTCCAATGCAGCAACCCAGGAAAACGTTGCCAAACTTCGGAAACGCAATTTTTTGGTAATCGAACCCGATGAAGGTCGTATGACCGGCGAAGATTTTGGAATCGGGCGTTATCCAGAGATATCAAAGATTATCAACGAGATAAGTGTTTTCGCAGAAATTAATTCCGACTTGCTAGGCAAAAAGATTTTAGTAACTGCTGGTGGCACTCGTGAAGCGCTTGATCCCGTTCGTTATATTGGTAATAATTCAAGCGGAAAACAAGGCTATGCAATTGCGAAGGCGGCAAGAAATCGTGGCGCTGAGGTAACTTTAATCTCAGCCAACTCGCACTTACCTAAGATTGATGGCATCAGAACGCTAGAGGTTTCATCCACTCAAGAGTTGCAATCAGCGCTAGTGGCAGAATTTCCTTCGTGTGATGTGTTGTTTATGTCGGCAGCGGTGGCCGATGCCAGACCACTTGCACCGTCTTCGCAGAAGATAAAGAAGTCACAACTGCAAACGATTGAACTTACTCAGAACGAAGATTTATTGGCGCAAGCCTCATCAAATAAGCGGAAGGATCAAATCCTCGTGGCTTTCGCGGCGGAAACTGGCGCAATTGATATAGAAGCTGCCAAAGTTAAATTGACAAATAAAGGTGCTGATCTTCTTTACCTAAATGATGTAACTGATGGGGCGATCTTTGGAAAAGATCAAACTTCAGGGGTATTAATCAATTCTGATGGAAGCACATTGAAGTGCGATATCCAAGATAAAGACACGCTCGCTGATCTTTTATTAGATCACGCCCGAAATAAGTTAGGCTAAACCAATGACTAAACGCCTCTTCACTTCAGAATCAGTAACCGAAGGCCA
>CANKCX010000038.1 GCA_947480375.1 Actinomycetota bacterium | reverse complement strand
CAACCAACTATGAAACAGATCCGGTTGGTGGTCCCGATCAACCAAAGTATTTGAATGCGGTGTTATTAGCAGAAACTCAAATAGATCCACACGATCTATTAATTGCTCTGTTAGAAATAGAAAATCGTCTGGGGCGAACTCGAGAATTGCATTGGGGTCCTAGAACAATTGATTTGGATCTCATTATTTGCGGAGACCTTGTTATTTCATCAAAAGTTTTAGAGCTTCCTCATCCCAGAGCGCACGAACGTAGATTTGTTCTTGAACCTTGGCTGGAAATTGATTCTGATGCACAAATCCCAGGCCATGGATTAGTGGCAACTATTTTGCAAGGGATGCGAGAAGACCTGTAACCTTTGGTTACGAGCCCGGTACCGGAAAGGACTGGAGCATGAATTTAAAACTTAACCGCCCAGTTGCCTTTGTGCCAACTATGGGATCGCTTCATGCTGGCCATAAATCCCTAATTGAAATCGCTAAAGAGTTAGAGAATGAAGTTGTTGTTAGTATTTTTGTAAATCCACTGCAATTTGAAAATCCTGAAGATTTCACGAACTATCCGAAAAGTATTAGTTCTGATACACAATTAGCAGAAACCAGCGGCGCAACCTTTGTATGGGTTCCAACCTTTGAAGAGATTTATCCCAATAACCCTGAAATTATTTCAGCTGGTGAAATCGGTAAATTATTTGAAGGCGTTCATCGCTTTGGACATTTTGATGGCGTCTTGACTGTTGTAAAACGGTTATTTGATTTAGTACAACCCAAGTTTGCGGTATTCGGTGAGAAAGATTTTCAGCAACTCTTTTTAATTAAAGAGATGGTTGCTCGCTTAGATTTACCTGTAACAATAATCTCGGCACCAACAATTAGAGAAACATCTGGACTGGCAATGTCTTCGCGAAATTCTCGACTATCAAATTCTGAATTAGCCAATGCATCAGAGATATATAGCGCACTTGGCGCGGCTACTTCGGGAAAGAGCATTTCTCAGGCCCGCGAACTCCTCTTACAAAAAGCCCAGAAAATTTCTGAATTGATTTTGGATTACGCAGAAGTGATCGATGAAGATACATTCGATATAGCTACCGAATCAACCGTTAAACCAAGAGCAATAATCGCTGGGTGGATTAATGGGGTCAGATTGATAGACAATATGGCTATGACAAATCCGGAGAGCGCAAAATGAAATTGCTCGCTGGAAAACCGGGTTGGACAGTTAACGCTGATGTAATTGTTATTGGCTCTGGTGTTGCCGGATTAACAACCGCACTAAATTTGCGTGCAAGTAATTTGTCCGTACTTCTTGTGACTAAAGCCAAGATTGACGAGGGTTCAACTAAGTGGGCACAAGGTGGAATCGCAGCCGCACTTGGACCTGGTGATACTCCTGATCAGCATAAAAAAGATACTTTGATCGCAGGTGCTGGATTGTGTGACACCGAAGCGGTAAATGTTTTAGTGACTGAAGGCCCAGAAGCGGTACGTAAATTAATCGCACGTGGCGCAGTATTTGATAAATCCGAAACTGGAGAAATCGCGCTAACTCGCGAAGGCGGACATCTGCGTAATCGAATTCTTCATGCCGGTGGCGATGCAACTGGTGCTGAAGTTTCACGCGCACTTCTCGCTGCAGTAAATGACGACATTGGAATCGAAGTAATTGAAAATGCTCTCGCTATCGATGTTTTGAAAACCGAATCCGGTGCGGTCTGTGGTGTAACTCTTCACGTAATTGGCGCAGGAAGTCGAGATGGAGTCGGTCGTGCACTTGCCCGAGCAGTTGTAATTGCAACCGGAGGCTTAGGTCAGGTTTATGCGCAAACAACTAATCCATCTGTTTCAACTGGTGATGGCGTTGCACTCGCACTACGCGCTGGCGCAGAAATTGCCGATGTTGAATTCATTCAATTCCATCCAACTGTTTTATGGCGTGACGATAGTTTAAGTGGGCAACAGCCATTAATTAGCGAAGCAGTACGCGGTGAAGGTGCAGTTCTGGTAAACGATAAAGGAATTCGTTTCATGGCAGATAAACACCCACAAGGTGATCTAGCACCGCGCGATATTGTTGCAATCGAAATTTTTAAGCAGATGAAAGAAAGCAATTCGCCGCATGTCTGGCTTGATACAACAATGATCAAAGATTTTCCAGAGCGCTTCCCAACAATTTTTGCTTCATGCATTGAAAATGGCATTGACCCAAGAACACAAATGATTCCGGTTTCACCAGCATCACATTATTCATCTGGTGGTGTGAAAGTTGATTTAGTAGGACGAACAACAATTCCTGGGCTTTATGCGTGTGGCGAAACTGCATGCACCGGAGCACATGGGGCAAACCGACTTGCATCAAATTCGCTGCTTGAAGGATTGGTCTTTGGTACCAGAATTTCAACTGATATTGCCAACAATATTGCTATTCAAGGTGAACCAAGCTCGCAGAGTTCAAGTGAATTTCTACTAAATCCAGCAATCAAAATGACTTTGCAATTAGCAATGAGTCAAGGTGCAGGAGTTATGCGAAGTGCACAATCACTTCAAGAAACGTTGACTACCTTAAATCAGCTTGCAACTCGATCAAGTAATGCACCTTGTATTGAAGCCTGGGAAGTATCGAATCTCTACTTACTTGCAACTGCAATTGTAAGAGCAGCTCTTGAACGCGAAGAATCCCGAGGATCGCATTGGCGTAGCGATTTTCCTGCAGCAAGCAATCAATGGGTTAAAAGAATTCTTCAAAAATATGATGAAAATGGTAATTGGTCTTCAAGCCTGGAGGAGGTTAAGTAATGTCATTTAGTAATTCACTTATTGAACTCATTTCTACAGCAGGCTTAAACGTAGAAAATTTAGCGAAGATTGCACAAAGCGCAATTGATGAAGATTTAAGCGGTGCGACTGATGTAACTTCATCAGCAACAATTCCCGAAGAACAATTTGCTGTAGCCCAATTTTCAAATCGCAAGTCTGGTGTAATTGCTGGAATTCCTGTTGTCTGCGCCGTTCTAGAAATTTGTGGAATTACTGATTATAAAATTGAACATAGCGATGGCGAATTTGTCGCCGCAAATACGCTTCTACTAACAGCGCGAGGCAAAACCCAAGCAATTCTTCTCGCCGAACGAAGCGCACTTAATCTCTTTGGGCACTTAAGTGGGATCGCTACGTTAACTAAATCTTGGGTAGATGCTGTCGCCGATACCAACGTTGCAATTAGAGATACTAGGAAGACAACTCCTGGGCTACGTGAACTTGAAAAATATGCAGTGCGAGCAGGCGGGGGAGTTAATCACCGTTTCTCGCTTGCAGATGCGGCGCTAATTAAAGATAACCACGTATTAGCAGCAGGTGGAGTAGCAGAGGCATTTAAATTAGTTAAGGCAAAGTACCCAAATTTGCCGCTCGAAGTTGAAGTCGATTCGTTGCAACAACTCCGTGAGGTTTTGGAAGTTGGCGCCGAGTTTGTTTTGTTAGACAACATGTCAATTGAAGAATGTCGAGCGGCAGTTGAAATAGTGGCTGGCCGCGCAAAACTTGAGGCATCGGGTGGCTTAATTTTAAATAACGCTCACGCATATGCAAAAACCGGCGTCGATTATCTGGCAGTCGGAGCTTTAACGCACTCGGCACCAGTTCTAGATATCGGATTAGATTTGAGAATGGAGTAATTATGTTGCTAGCAATCGATGTTGGAAATACAAATACTGTCCTTGGAGTATTTGAAGAGAAAGCTTTAATTAAAAGCTGGCGGGTTAAGACCGATCCACGAGATACATCCGATGAATTGTGGGTTCGATATTCAGCACTCGTGCAAGGATTTCAAATCTCTGCTCTTGCAATTTGTTCAACAGTTCCTTCAACGCTACGTGAACTGCGCACGATGATTTCAACTTTCTATCCTGATTTAAAGACAACAATTGTTGAACCAGGAACTAAAACCGGGGTACCGCTTCAAGTTGATAATCCAAAAGAAATTGGCGCGGACCGGATTGTTAATACTTTGGCGGCGCACGAACTTTATGGTGAAGCTGGTCCTTGCATCGTTGTTGATTTTGGAACTTCAACCAATCTCGATGTGGTCTCACCTAAAGGTGAATTCCTAGGCGGTGCTCTTGCTGCGGGCATTGAAATTTCAGTTGAAGCACTTGCCGCACGTGCTGCGCAATTGCGAAGAGTTGAATTAGTAACTCCTCGAAATGTGATCGGTAAGAACACGGTCGAAGCTCTGCAATCTGGAACGATCTATGGTTTTGCTGGACAAGTTGATGGTTTGGTAAATCGCATTACCGATGAACTTTCAAATCTTTATCCAGATTCCGGAGAGGTAAGTGTTATTGCAACTGGTGGCCTAGCGCCATTGGTAATTGGGGTCAGTGAAACTATTGATTTCCACGAGCCAGATTTGACCTTAATTGGTCTTCGACTGGTTCATGAACGCAATTCTTAAGCCAGCCAAAGGGTAGGCTTACACACCTTATGAGCGAGAAAAATAACTCTCAAAATACTTCAGAGAACCCTGTTGTATCTGATGCAGATGATCTGCCAGAACAACTTCGGATTCGCAGAGAGAAGCGAAGCGCAATTATTGAGCGTGGTTCCGAACCATACCCAGTAGCAGTTCCTAGAAGTAAGAGCATTAAAGATATTCGTGCAGAACATAAAGATTTAGCAATTGATGTTGCAACTGGCGTTATCGAAAGTATTGCTGGCCGCGTAATTTTTAAGCGCGACACCGGAAAATTATGTTTCGCAACGCTTCGCGAAGGTGACGGAACTGAAATTCAGGCGATGTTCTCACTGGATAAAGTAGGTCAAGAAGTTTTAGATCAATGGAAATCCGAAGTTGATTTAGGTGACTTAGTTAGCGTTACTGGTGAAGTCATAACTTCTAAGCGCGGCGAATTATCAGTTTTAGCTTCAAGTTGGAAAATGGCTGCAAAGTCACTTCGTCCGCTGCCGGTTGAACACAAACCTTTATCTGAAGAGACTCGAGTTCGCATGCGTTATGTGGATTTAATAGTTCGACCAGAGGCTCGTGCAAATGCCCGCCTTCGACCAAATGTCATGCGCGCACTTCGTGAAACTTTTAACAAGCGCGGCTTCATCGAAGTTGAAACCCCGATGCTTCAAGTTATGCATGGCGGAGCGGCAGCTCGACCATTTAAAACTTTGAGTAATGCATACGACATGGAACTTTTCTTGCGAATCGCGCCAGAACTTTTTCTAAAGCGTTGTGTTGTCGGTGGAATTGAACGAGTATTTGAAATCAATCGCAACTTCCGAAACGAAGGTGCTGACTCAAGCCACTCTCCAGAATTCGCGATGATTGAAAGCTATGAGGCCTATGGCGATTGGAATTCAATTGCTGAATTAACCCAACAATTAGTTCAAGATGCGGCAATGGCAACTTCGGGAAGCCATGTTGTTACCCATCACGATGGAAGAGAAGTTGATCTCGGCGGTAAATGGGAAGAAGCCTCACTCTTTGATTTAATTTCAAATGGTGTTGGTCAAGAAGTCACCGCACTTACGCCACGGCCAGAACTAGTTAAAATCGCCGAAAAATTAGGCATGAAGGTAGATCCAAAATGGATTACCGGAAAATTAGCCGAAGAAATTTTTGAACATGTTGCCGCAGATAAATTAGCTGGTCCAATTTTTGTTAAGGGCTATCCAATTGACACCTCGCCACTAGTTCGCGCGCATCGCGAAATCCCTGGCATCGCCGAGAAATGGGATTTATATATTGATGGCTTCGAACTTGCAACTGGTTACTCAGAATTAATTGATCCAGTTATCCAACGTGAGCGACTTACAGAACAAGCTGCACTTGGATCAAAGGGTGATTTAGAAGCGATGCAAATTGATGAAGATTTCTTACGTGCAATGGAATATGCAATGCCGCCGATGGGAGGCATGGGAATGGGTGCAGATCGATTATTGATGGCGCTCACTGGTCTTGGTATTCGCGAAACAATTCTCTTCCCATTAGTAAAACCTGAAGAGTCATAAGCAATGTCTCTAACTATTCGCCAGGCCCGAACATCGGACATTAAAGATATTCGATCAATTATCGATGAGTATGCCGCTGGCCGCAGATTACTTACAAAAGAGACAGTCACGCTTTATGAAAGTGTTCAAGAATTTACGGTTGCCGAACTCGATGGAAAAGTTGTCGGCTGTGGCGCCGTGCACGTGCTCTGGGAAGATTTAGCTGAAGTTCGTTCAGTCGCAGTTGATAAGAGCGTTCGTGGCAAAGGTGTTGGACACGGAATTCTTGAACTCTTAATAAAGCGGGCAACCGAACTTGGAGTAAAGCGAATTTTCTGCTTAACATTTGAAACAGAATTTTTCGGAAGACATGGATTTAAAGAGATTCAAGGAACTCCTGTTTCACCAGATGTTTACACCGAACTTCTGCACTCATATGACAGCGGTGTGGCTGAATTCTTAGATCTCGAAAGTGTTAAGCCAAATACCCTCGGCAATACCCGAATGCTCCTAACGCTCTAGTTTGCGCTAGGCGATTAGCTACAACCACAAAATATTGGGCAAAATCCCAGTTTCCTGGGCATAAATAGGGGTCATATTCGGTTAGACCCATTACAGCCCTTCGCATTAGAGTTGGGCATCGATTGACCGTGTTATCAGCAAGAAGAGAGGCAGACTGCGATGTTCGAGCGTTTTACCGACCGAGCCCGTCGTGTTGTCGTGCTTGCCCAAGAAGAGGCACGCATGCTCAACCACAATTACATCGGAACTGAACACATACTTCTTGGTTTGATTCACGAAGGCGAAGGCGTTGCAGCCAAGGCACTTGAAGCTCTTGGGATTTCACTAGAAGCAGTTCGTTCACAAGTTGAAGAAATTATCGGTCAAGGCCAACAAGCGCCTTCCGGACACATTCCATTTACTCCACGTGCAAAGAAAGTTCTTGAACTTTCGCTTCGCGAAGCGCTACAACTTGGCCACAATTACATTGGTACTGAACACATACTTCTTGGATTAATCCGCGAAGGTGAAGGCGTTGCCGCCCAGGTTCTTGTAAAACTCGGCGCAGATCTAAATCGCGTCCGTCAACAAGTCATTCAACTCCTCTCCGGTTACCAAGGAAAAGAAGCAGCAACTTCAAGTGGACCGGCGGAAGGTACGCCATCTACTTCACT
>CANKCX010000037.1 GCA_947480375.1 Actinomycetota bacterium | reverse complement strand
GCTCGTGCAGTAGATGTAGTTTTTGACACCATCGTTCGCAACATTTCAAAGGGCGAAGATGTAATGATCAATGATTTCGGTAAGTTTAAGAAAGTTGACCGTCCAGCACGTAAGGGCCGCAACCCTTTCACTGGCGAAACAATTCAAATTAAGGCAAGCAAGAAAGTTCGCTTCTTGCCAGCAAAGGCGCTTAAGGAAGTTATCTCTGGCGCACGCAAGCTAGAAGCAGCTCCAAAGCCACCTGTAAAGGTTGTTGCTAAGCCAGCTGCAAAGAAGGCTGCACCTAAGAAGGCTGCTAAGAAGAAGCCAGTAAAGAAGGCTGCTAAGAAGTCACCAGCAAAGAAGTCAGCTGCTAAGAAGAAGCCAGCGAAGAAGGCTGTTAAGCGTCGCTAGCAGTTAAAGTAATTAGAAAGAGGGAGCCAGAAATGGTTCCCTCTTTTTTAATGAGAATTAGGATGTAGTCATGCAATTTCAACCGCCAGTTGGAAATCCACTCGGCACCAATAGAACTTTCAAAATTGCCGCGGGAATTCTTATTCCGATCCTTTCGCTATTTACGAAGCGCGATTGGCGCGGTGCTAATAACATTCCAAAATCTGGCCCAGCAATGGTCATTTCAAATCATATTTCTTATGCCGATGCCTTGTTATTTGCACACTATCTATATGCAAATGGTCGCGCAGTTCGCTATTTAGGTAAAGATTCAGTTTTTAAAATTCCGGTAATCGGTTGGATAATCAAGAACGCCGGACAGATTCCAGTTTCAAGACAATCAGATAAAGCATCACATGCGCTCGACAGCGCTCTGGGCTTATTGCAAGCCGGACACTGTGTCGGTATTTATCCTGAAGGCACACTTACGCGAGATGAAAATTTATGGCCCATGGTTGCTAAGACTGGTGTGGCTCGGTTGGCAATAATTAGTAAAGCGCCAGTAATTCCAGTGGCGCAATGGGGAGATCAGAATTTGCTGGCACCATATTCAAAGAAGGTTGTTCTGTGGCGGCGAACCAAAGTTACATATCTGGCCGGAGCCCCGCTAGATTTCAGCAAATGGTATGGAAAAGCGGAAGATCAGGCGGCTCTAGTCGAGGCCACGGCATATGCAATGGCAGAATTAACGAAATTGTTAGAGCAAATTAGGGGAGAATTAGCACCTCATGAAATATTTGATCCGCACAAATCGGAACTCCCTCGGACCGGAAACTACAAGAAGAATTTGAAAAGAAAAGGGAATAAGTAAATGTCGAAGTTCACAGTACTTGGATCGGGCGCATGGGGAACAACCATGGCGCAAGTTCTTTGCGATGCTGGGCAAGACGTTTTAATCTGGGGTCGAAATAACGATGTAGTTTCTGAAATAAATAATCAGAATTCAAATAGTAAATATCTGCCAGGAATTACTCTGCCAGCGGCAATGCGGGCGACAACAAATATTCAAGAAGCATTTGATTTCGGAGATGCGATAGTCCTAGCGATTCCTGCGCAATCATTGCGTGAAAATATGGCGGACTGGGTTTCTACTTTCCCAAGCGATAAGCCAGTAATAAGTACCTTGAAGGGTATTGAAGCTAATACCCAACTTCGCATGACTGAAGTTGTAACTGAAATTCTGCAGATTCCACCGGCACGAATCGGACTTATCACCGGGCCAAATTTGGCTGGCGAACTTTCATTAAGACAACCAGCAGGCGCAGTCGCCGCATCTTCTAATACCGAAATTTCTCAAATGATGATTGATGCATTCACTACACCGTACTTCCGGGTGTATCCATCCGAGGATCTAGTTGGTTGCGAACTTGCTGGCGCAGCAAAGAGCGTAATCGCACTTGCTGTTGGTATGGCAATTGGTCTAGAGCTTGGCGAAAATACGCAAGCAATGATTATTACTCGTGGCTTAAGTGAAGTTGCAAGATTTGGAAATGGTTATGGTGCAAATCCACTTACCTTCTTAGGACTTGCAGGTATGGGCGACTTAGTTGCATCTTGTGGTTCTGGTTTATCTCGTAACCGTACTTTCGGTGAAGCACTTGGACGCAGCGGAACAATGGCACAGGCCCGAATCGAAGTTGCTAAGACTGTCGAAGGTGTTGCATCTGCAGCTGCAATTCTCGAACTCGCACATCGCGTAGGCGTCGAAGTTCCTATTATTGAAGTTGTATCCGATGTAGTTCGAGATCGAGTAACGCCAAGTGAGGCAATGACCAGACTTATGACCGTAAGCATGGCTGCCGAGTTGTAATGAGCAAAATTAAAGTTGGAATTGTTTGTGGCGGAAAATCTAGTGAGCATGAAATTTCTTGTATTTCAGCTGCTGGCGTTCTATCGGCTATCGATCGAGATAAGTACGAACCACTTCTAATTGGGATCACAAAGGCCGGAAACTGGGTTTTGCCACCATCGGATTACAAGCTAACTATCGACGGGGATGTTCTTCCAGAAATTAAAGATGGACTTCCTGCTACAAGTATTGAATCGCTCGATGTAGATCTTCTCTTCCCGGTATTGCACGGCCC
Organism: Actinomycetota bacterium; assembly: GCA_947480375.1. GTDB lineage: Bacteria > Actinomycetota > Actinomycetes > Nanopelagicales > Nanopelagicaceae > AAA044-D11. The sequence continues at coordinate 4,718 of CANKCX010000037.1, read as the reverse complement.
TTATGGCGAAGATGGAACTTTCCAAGGTCAATGCGAGATGGCCGGAATTAAATATGTTGGCTCTGGTGTTTTAGCCAGCGCAGCGGGAATGGATAAATCATTCGCAAAACCAATTTTCCAATCTCACGGATTAGAAGTTGCACCCGGAATGGTTATTCACGAACGTGATTGGCAAGTTGATGAAGTTCGAATCTTGGCAAGTGCAACTGAATACGGAAATCCACTCTTTGTAAAACCAGCCCGAAGTGGATCGAGCCGCGGAACTAGCAAAGTTAAGAGCGTTAAAGAATTAAAGACTGCAATTAACTTTGCATTGCAATTTGATACCAAAGTCTTAGTAGAAAGCGCGATTGTTGGGCGCGAGATCGAATGTGCAGTTCTACAAGTAAATGGGGTTGCCCTCTCTTCACCAGTAGGCGAGATAAAGATTCTTGGCGATCACGAATTTTATGATTTTGAAGCAAAATATTTAGATGATTCAACAGAAGTTGTTGTTCCGGTTCATCTGCCCTTTGGAGTTCAGGAAGAGATTCAGAATTATGCGACCTTGGCCTTCGATGCTCTAGGTTGCGAGGGGCTGGCTCGTGTGGACTTTTTCTATACCGGAACAAAAATTATTATTAACGAAATAAATACGATGCCAGGATTCACGGCGACATCAGTTTTCCCAAAGTTGTGGGCTGCCGGTGGAATTAGTTATACCGAGTTAATTACTAATCTGATTGAAGCTGCGCTAGCGCGCTCATTGAATGTAACGCGCTAGTTAAAGTTTTTATTAGTAAGAAGTTACTGGGCAGGTAAGTGTGCGGGTAATTCCTGGAACAGCTTGCACCTTTGCCAAGATTGCGCGACCGAGTTCTTCCATGCTTGGTGATTCGGCTCGCATAATTACATCGTAAGGACCAGTTACGCCTTCGGCCAATGTAACGCCTGGAATTTCAGAAACTGTCTTAGCAACGCTTGAAGCCTTACCGACTTCAGTTTGGATGAGGATGTAAACCTGAACTGACATTTAAATGCTCCTAAATATTTCTGCTTTCCACAGCGTCGTGATTGCAGAGTTAAAGGCTACCGCCTCTAGAGTTCGTTTGGGAATTAATATTTTGCCACTTCAAGCATGAACAGGAGGCCGCCCTTTGGCTACAGAGTCCGAGTTAATAGCGGCCCTTTCCGAGATTTTTACCGTTGGCGATTCAAATTTGCTAGTAGGAATCGGAGATGACGCTGCTGTTATAAAAGCTAACTCTTCAAATTTAGTGGCTGCGACAGATATGGCTGTTGAGGGGGTGCATTTCAATCGTGATTGGTCGAACCTTCATGAAATCGGAGCAAAGATAACTGCCGCCAATTTGGCAGATATTTTCGCAATGGGCGCAACTCCCAAGTACCTACTTGTCAGCGCGGGATTAACTAAAGATTTCGGCATCGAAGAAATTAAAGAATTAGCAATTGGGATTAAGTCCGAAGCAGATTTGGTGGGCGCTTTGGTTGTTGGCGGGGATATTTCAAAAGCTGATCAGCTCGTAATTTCTATTTCAGTCTTCGGGGAAGTTGGTTCACCTATCAAGCGATCAGGTGCTTTGGTGGGAGATCTAGTTGTTGTCTCTGAATTGCCCGGTAAATCCGCAGCTGGCTTAGCTGAATTAAAACGGGGCGGCAAGCAATCTAAATTTATTCAGGCGCATAAGAAGCCAGATGTAAATTACAAATTGGCTGCGAAATTTATTGGCGTAAATTCAATGTGCGATGTGAGCGACGGCTTGCTATCAGAGTTGAATCACATATCAAAAGCTTCCGCAGTCGCAATCGAAATCGATAGCGCACTAATTTCTAAACTGCCAGGGTTTGCAGAATTAGAAGTCACGGCCGAATCAGCCAGCGAAGATATTTGGAATTGGGTTTTAGGGGGTGGGGAAGATCATGTATTTCTTGCAACCACATCTAGCGAAATCCCAAGCGGCGCTTTTGTAATTGGCAAGGTGCATGCTGGATCTGGAGTTTCGGTTTCTGGAATAAGCAAGTTACCTGCGATTGGTTTTCGCCATTTCTAAATTACTGTGAGAGTATTCGCAAATGTCTAGAGCTAAACTTGAATCATTTCCCAAAGAAAAACTCACCTTCGGAAGTTCGCCATTACAGCGACTTGATCGACTTACCGAGCACCTTGGTGGCAAAGTAGAAATTTGGGCAAAACGCGAAGATGTTAATTCAGGGCTGGCATACGGTGGCAATAAAACTCGCAAACTCGAATATTTAGCAGCCGAGGCGATCGCGCAAGGTTGCGACACCTTAGTTTCAATCGGTGGCGTGCAATCGAATCACACAAGACAAGTTGCAGCAGTAGCAGCACACCTCGGGCTTAAGTGCGTTTTAGTTCAAGAACATTGGGTTGACTGGGATGAAGTTAACTATGAGAAAACTGGAAATATTCTGCTTAGCCGAATTATGGGCGCAGAAGTTAGATTAGATCCAGCAGGCTTTGATATTGGTTTTAGAAAGTCTTGGGAAGAAGCAATCGCAGATGTAATCGCACGCGGTGGCAAGCCATATGCAATTCCTGCTGGTGCTTCAGATCATCCACTCGGCGGACATGGCTTTGCTGGTTGGGCATTTGAGGTTGAAGATCAAGAAGCTGAACTCGGTTTCAAGTTCGATAATTTTATTGTTTGTTCAGTTACAGGCTCATCACAAGGCGGAATGATTGCTGGTTTCGCGCATTCAAACCGCGCGCAATCTGTAATCGGCATTGATGCTTCGGCAACTGTCGAAAAAACCTGGCAACAAATCAAACGCATTGCTTCACGTACAGCCGCAGCCATTGATTTAGGACGCGAACTAGATGATTCTGAAATAGTTTTATTAGATCGTTGGCACGATGGAATTTATGGTGTTGCAGGTCCAAGAACAATCGAAGCAATTAGATTGGTTGGACAACTTGAGGGAATGATTACAGATCCGGTTTACGAAGGTAAGTCGATGGCAGGAATGATTGACTTAATTAAAGAGGGTTACTTCAAAGAAGGTTCAAAAGTTCTTTATGTTCACCTAGGCGGACAGCCAGCAATTAACGGATATACAACTGCTTTTTAGCGAGTAACTTTTCCAGCCTTAAGGCATGAAGCACAAACGTTCTGACGCTTTGGGGTTCCGCCAACAAGAGTACGTACGCGTTGGATATTTGGATTCCAGCGACGACGGGTCTTGCGCATTGAGTGGGAGACCTTGTTGCCGAAGCTAGGACCCTTGCCGCAGATATCGCAGTTTGAGGACACGGTATAACTCCCTTGAATCTAATTGAATTACGGGTTTCGCAATAAGTTGCAAAGGTTACCCCGTCTTCGCATAGATTGGCTAATCCGCGCGAGAAGATAGCCCAATGGCACGGATTTCAGATCGCCTCAAAGGCATCATCGGGGACCGGACTGCCGATGCCCTGACCAAAGTCTTTGGGATGCAGACCGTCGAAGACCTGCTGCGCCACTACCCAAGGCGATATGTAGTTCGTGGGGAATTCTCGGATATAGCCAAACTGGTTGAAGGCGATGAAGTAACTGTTCTTGCTGAAATTGCTGCAGTCAAAACCCGTCGCGCAAATGGCCGAAATATCTTAGAAGTAAATGTCACAGATGGCAGCGCAGTTATGTCACTTACATTTTTTAATCAGCCGTGGCGTGAAAAAGAGTTGAAGATTGGCAAGACTGGAATGTTCGCCGGAAAAGTTGGTTCTTTCAATGGCAAGCGACAGCTTTCACATCCGGATTATCAATTGATTCCAGATGGCGATGACGTTGATTCTGCGCTCGCAGCTTTCGCGGGAAAGTATCTTCCGGTTTATCCGGCTGGCGGCAAGATGCCATCATGGAAAATTTCGCAATGCGTTGAATTAGTTTTAGATTCACTGGATGAAGTCGATGACTATTTACCTGAAAATGTAATTAAAGAATTTGGTTATCCAACTTTAAAAGAAGCTTTTATTTCCATACATAAGCCGCAGTCACTCGAGGCCGCAGATTTAGCAAGATTACGTTTGACTTTTGATGAAGCAATTCTTCTGCAATTGTTATTGGCGCAAAGACGCAGCGAATTAAAATCCCTTGACGCAACTCCGCGCAAAATTGCCACCGATGGTTTAGTGAGCGTCTTTGAATCTAAATTGCCATTTACCTATACCGATGGTCAGAGTGAGGTCATCGCGGAGATTCAAACCGATATGCAGCAGCCACATCCAATGCACCGGTTATTGCAAGGCGAAGTTGGATCAGGAAAAACAGTAATTGCGCTACGTGCCATGCTTTCAGTAATTGAATCAGGTGGCCAAGCAGCTTTGTTAGCACCGACAGAAGTATTAGCAACCCAACACTTTAAGACAATTACAAAATTACTTGGCGATTTAGCGCAGGCGGGAACTCTGCAAGGAAGCGGCGAGGGCACGCAATTAGCGCTGCTAACCGGTTCGATGAGTGCGCCGCAAAAGCGTGAAGCGCTTGGTCGAATCAGCAATGGTGAGGCAGGAATAGTTATTGGAACCCATGCGCTTATGATCGAAGGTGTTTCATTTAATGATCTTGCACTTGTTGTAGTGGATGAGCAACATCGATTTGGCGTTGAGCAACGTGATGCGCTGCGAATGAAAGCAAATAAGCCACCACATCTTTTAGTAATGACTGCAACACCAATTCCGCGAACTGTGGCCATGACAATATTCGGCGACTTAGATG
>CANKCX010000036.1 GCA_947480375.1 Actinomycetota bacterium | reverse complement strand
TTGGGAATAATTTACTTGATTGCCCAAAAATATTTAATGGTCCTTTACATACCAAATATTGTCGAACTTATCGGCCTAGGCCTAGCAATCGATTACTCACTTTTGTTGGCGCACCGATTCAAATCAGCCCTGCGATATTCTGAAACGCAGAGCGCAGCTATTTTGGAAACTATGAGAACGGCAGGCCGCACCGTAATCATTTCTGGATTAATTGTTGCCACTGGGATGACATCACTCTTGTTAGTTCCGATTCCATTTGTTAAATCTCTGGGTATTGCTGGTGCCCTGATTCCATTGATTTCGACATTTGCTGCCATGACCCTGCAACCTGCGATGCTTTCAATTGTTGGCGAACGAGGATTTACTTCAAAGATATTTTCAGGAATTTGGGATCGGGAACAGAGTGAAAAATCTTTTATTCCACGTATCACCCGATTTGTAATTCGAAAGCCAATTCAAGTTTTTATAAGCTCCACAATCGTGCTTCTTATTTCGGCTTCTCCGCTACTTGCACTCTCTTTAACGCCAAGTTCAATGACAGCAATTCCGAAAAATCTGGAGTCTGCGGCTGCGCTTAATTGGGCTAGTGATCGGGCTGGATCTGGTGTTACGACTCCAATCGCAATCATTATGGATTTAGGTAAACCCGGTGCCGCACTGCTGCCTTCGAATATCGAGGCGAGAATTAAATTGGCGGATTTGATATCAAAAGATCCAAATGTTTTTTCGGTGGCCAATGGAATCGCCGAACCATTTATCGACCAAACTGCACGCTATCTGCGAATTTTAGTTATTTCAAAGGATGAATTTGGTTCACCGCAATCGCAGTCACTTGTAGAAAAAATCCGTGGAGATTATCTGAAAGAGATAAATTTCAGTAATTTAAAATCTATTTATGTTGGTGGCGCGGGTGCCCAAGGCGTGGATTTAATCTCGAAATTAACGAGCTCGTTTCCAATAATAGTTTTTATAACGCTATTGCTTGCCTATTTACTTCTTGTTCGAGCCTTTAAATCCGTGATAATTCCTCTAAAGGCAATTCTTCTCGATCTACTTACTACTGCGGTGGCTTACTCTGCGATAGTTGTAATCTTTAAATTTGGCTTTGCTTCCTCAATTTTGCACACCTATAAACTGCCCCAGATTGAAGCTTGGGTCTTAATTTTTATCTTTGCAATTCTCTTTGGTTTAACCATGGATTACGAAGTATTTATTGTTTCAAGAATGCGAGAGGCTAAAGAAAGCGGCGAAAGTAATGCAAATGCTGTTGCACAAGGAATCAATAAGACTGTCGGAGTAATTACTGCTGCGGCAATAATTATGTTCGCTGCAGTAATGGGGCTAGTTGGCGGACACTTTGCCGGGCTTCAAGAGCTTGGGGTTGGTCTTGCAGTTGGTGTAATTATTGATGCAACTATTGTCCGATTATTCCTACTGCCAAGCACGATGATTCTGCTTGGCAGATGGAATTGGTGGCTACCTAAATTCCTTACTTCACAACGTTAATTGCAAAGTGGAATTGAGGGATTTGATATCCCGCAGCAAGGCCAGGGAAATCGTTTTCAGATGTCAGCACTGGAGTCATTCCATATGGTGTGCTGGCAAATGAAGGCTGTTGGGTATAGAGAAGTGGACGCAGATCAATGATGTGGGTACCAACTCCGCCAGTTGCACGAAGATGAACTACCAAATAACCATTTGAGTTGAATCCGCAGCCATATCCGATGTAGCTGTTGTCATATGTAACAGCAAGGGTGTTATCGAATTGAGTCCAACCAACACCCTTGATGCTGATTGTGAACTCTTCATTCTCTTTGAAAGTATTTGTTGGTTTACCAGCACCACCGGCAGCAAATGCTGCGGCAGAACCTGATGTATCAGCCTTTGCAAGACCTTCGCCAATTACTTTGCCAGCTTTGTCATAGAACTTCATGATGCTCTCTTTAACATAGAAGAGAGTCTGAGCTTCAATGACATCACCTTTTTTGATCTGCACTACGTGCCAACCACCTAGGTGATCTGGAACTGTAATTTCTTGGCTAACAGTGCTTCCAGTTACTTCGACAGTAGCAAGCGGGATTGAGTTATAAATCCAGCAGGTTCCGGTGCAGTTAACTCGGTTTCCTACAACTGTTGCCCAAACAATTTGGTGTGAACCAGTTGTTGTTAGACCAGTTACATCAAACTTTGTCTTTGTTCCAATTGGACCATCCTCAACTGAAAGCTTTGCAACAGCTTTTGTATTTGGATCAAGTCCAACATTTGAAAGAGTTGTGCGCTGATTTACTGTTGGCACTACCTTCGCTGGGAACTTTGCATAAGGCTTAAATGCACCTGGATCTTTAGTGATCTTGAAGATTCCTTGGCCACTATTTGCATAAGGCACTGGTGATTGCAGAACGTTTAGGTATGAGAAAGAAATCGCTTCGTTCGCTTGAACAAAGTGATTACCAACTTTTCCAGCCGCAAGAATTGTTGCTGTTGCAGTTCCGCGTGACCAACGAGCCATCATTTCGCCTGCAAAGTGATTGTCATATATAAGAGCTGAACCTGCGGCATAAAGCTTTGGTCCAAGGCCGGTATACGTAACAGTGATTGGTGTACCTACTGGCCCACTCTTTGGTGTCATTGTGAAGCTACGTGAAACTTGAATTCCACCGTGGCCAGCAGCAACACCGTTCTTAACTACATAAATATCGTGAACTCCGCCCCAATCTGATGGGATCTTTGTTGCGAAACTAAACGCACCGTTGGCATCGGTTTTTACATCTGCCATATCGATGTTGTAATTAACATAAGAAGTTCCCATGTAATTGACTGTGTTTGGTTCGATGCCGGCAAGCCAAGAAGCATCTGAAGTTGACCAAGTTAAAACATAATCTGTATTGGCTTCTAAAGCCTTACCCTCAATCTTGAAGGCATCTCCAACTACTCCCTGGGAAGGAAGGGTAGATAAATTCACCATTGTTGTTGGTGCGGTGAAGGTAGCTGATTTCTTACCAGTGAATGGAAGTGCTGAAATATTTGGCAATCCTTCCGGACGAACCAACGTTGTTGCTACGGGTGCATCTGCGCCATTGGCAGATGCGATAAAAGTTAGTGATGCAGCTGGAAGAATCGCAGCAACTGCAATTCTCAGTGCAGCAGATCTAAATCCGCTCTTTCCATTAAATGTATTTTTCATATCAACTTCCTTCTCTCCGGTATCTAATTTTTTATGATTCTCCTTAAAGATTGGGGCCAAATGATTTCTCAATTCGGCCCCGATCTTCGCTAAGGAGCTTTCCTATTTACTTCTATTTATGCCTTTGGAACTGCATAAAGTGTTAGTTGTGATGCTGCAGTGAAGTTTGATTCCCAAGTTCCAACTGCACCCTTAAGAATTGGATTCATTGTTACGGTGCGGTAGTAAGTAACGCGCTCTGAAACCATACGGCCTTCAGCATCGTAAACTATTGCGCCATTTACCTTCTTAGGTGCAAGCTTTGTTGAAAGGACCTTTGCAGTCTTTTGATCCTTGGCAACCATAGTTACCTTGAACTTGATAACACCAAGAGTGCTGTACTTTCCTTCGGCAGTTCCGGTATTAAGTACTGCGGTCCAGAATGAAACACCGCTGTGGTTTCCATAGCTCAACTTCAGAGGATCTTTCATGCCAACAACTTGAATGAAGGCTGATGCAGTATTTGAAGAATCCATTACTGCGCCGCCTTGATCAGCGTTATTTGCATAAACACGGAAGACGATTTGTTGTCCAATGATGTATTCGCTTGAAACTGTGCAACCTTGTCCGAAACGTGGAGCAAGTGCGCCTGTAGAACCTGAAGCGAGAACTTCATCTACATAGATGTGAATTGGTGAGACAACTCCTTGAACTGGAGTTCCGACCTTAACTGCCAAAGTATTTGATGTTGCTACTGTAAATGCGGCCGCATCCTTTGGAGTAAATGTTGCAGTAATAGTTGCGGCACCTGGTGCTGCTGGAGTCCAAGCACACTTAGCTACGAATGGTGCAACAGATGTTGTTGCTGATGCATCGCAACCAGTAAGGGCTACGCCACCAACCATGAATTTAACAGTTCCTTCTGCGCCAGCAGTAGCAACGATTGAGATTGGATCTAATCCATAAACTCCGTTACCGCCTGAAAGTACAAAGGTTGGAGTTGCTGCTGCTGCATGTGCAGGTGCACCGAGAGCTATTCCGCCAGCCATTATTAGAGCGCCGGTTAGAACGCTCGAAATAATTTTTTTCATTTATTGCTCCTTATCTAGTTTGTTTACTTCATTACTTCTAACTATTTGGTAACTACATTTCCTGAAAGTGTGATTGTCAAAGCACTGCTCTCTTTAGAACCTGCTGCTGTTGATTTGATTCCGAAACTTCCGGTAACTTTCAAAGATCCAGATGCTCCGGCATATTTGCCAGTTCCGCCTGTGATATTTGCGCTTCCCTTTAAAGTTACATTTGCAGGTGCAGCATCGCTATCGGCACAAGCTTCAGAACTTGAAGCGAATTCAACGTTCAAAGTATTTCCGCCACCACTTAAAACACCTTTACCTTGGAAACCATTGCATTGTGCTTGAGGAGCAGAAGAACCGGTTCCTGACATATTTGTTAAGCCAAGATTTGAACCTGTTCCTGTTGCTGTAATCGATGTAGCTTGAACACTTGAATCTGTCCACACAAGTGACATGTTGCCTTTGTAGGTTGATTCAAATGCTCCACCTGATGCTGGTTTAGCAGCTGCAGGTTTTTTAGTTGTGTATCCCGCTGGGCATTTTGGTTTAGCGGCAGTAACTTTTTTAACTGTAGTTCCTTTGTAACATGTAATTGTTTTTGTTGCTGCACTTGCTGCTGATGTAAAGGAAGCCGCAAGTCCGATCGCAACAACAATTGCAATTGACTTTCTCTTGATTGAAATCATTTGAATTTCTCCTTCATCTCCGTGTGTGTAAATCCGATATAGGTGAATCTTTGCGTCTGCAAATAATTAATTTCGCGAATTTGCGAGGGCTATCACTATCGAAGATATTGCCTGAATCACAGCCGAATAGAAGGCGATGTAAATGCGTGGGGGTAGCACTCATTAAATATGAATTAGCGCTTTTCAAGTTGCCAACAGCGTCAATACGAGGATGATGAAAGAGCAACAAACATTATGCAGATCGCAGATGAAATCGTTGCACTTTAAGAATCGAGTTAAAAATGAAGGCCCTTGTTTATGGTGGTCCTGGCTTAAAAGAGTGGAAAGAAGTGCCAAATCCAAAGCTTGAAAAACCCACTGATGTAATCATAAAAGTTGAAACCACGACAATTTGTGGAACCGATTTGCACATCCTTAAAGGAGATGTTCCCGCGGTAACAGTTGGGCGCATTCTTGGCCACGAAGGTGTTGGCACAATTACAGAAGTAGGTACATCAGTAGCTAATTTCAAAGTCGGTGATCGCGTAATTATTTCTTGCATTAAATCTTGTGGAGCATGTATCAATTGCAAGAATGGTTTGTATTCACATTGTCTCGGCGAGGAAGGAGTTTCCGGTTTAGGTTGGGTACTTGGCCACCTTATCGATGGAACTCAAGCTGAATATGTGCGCATACCTTATGCAGATAATTCACTTCATAAAATGCCAGTTGGTACAACAGATGTTGAAGCTGTAATGCTTTCAGACATTTTGCCAACCGGATTTGAAATGGGAATTCAATATGGCGCTGTTAAACCCGGTGATGTTGTTGCTGTAATCGGTACTGGCCCAGTCGGGCTTGCCGCAATTACAACAGCTTCGCTTTATGGCGCAGCCCGCGTTATCGCAATTGATCTCGATACCAATCGCTTAGAAAAATCCCGCGAATTTGGTGCAACCGACACTGTCGTGTCAGGCCAAGATAAATGGAAAGAACAAGTCATGGCCATGACAGATGGAGCTGGAGTTGATGTTGCAATCGAAGCTGTGGGAGTTCCACTTACCTTCGAAATGGCAACTCAAATTGTTCGCCCCGGCGGACACGTTGCAAACGTCGGAGTTCACGGCAAGCCAGTTTCACTTGAATTACAGAACCTTTGGATTCAAAACATTTCAATCTCTATGGGTCTTGTAAACACAAACACAACTCCCCTGCTGCTTAAGTTGGTTGTTGGTAAGAAGATAAGGGCCGAGAAATTTGCCACACACTTCTTTACCTTCGATCAATTTATTGATGCTTATGACACCTTTGGAAGAGCCGCAGAAACCAAGGCTCTTAAGGTGGTAATTACCAGCAAATAAGAGGATCAATTCTTTGACACTAAGGTGCAATTAAACGACTTGTCGTGCCGGATACTTTAAAATTCCGGCATGACATTTTCAGGCCTTAACTTCATCGGCATACTCGTTGCCTTCATTGTTTCATTCATCAGCGGCGCAATTTGGTTCGGCCCTAAGACTTTCTATCCGATTTGGATGAAAGCCAAAGGTAGCGCTTCAGGTCAACTAACTTCTGCGCAAAATAAACCTGCCCTGCTTTTTGGGGGAACCATCGTTGGAGTTTTAATTCAAACGCTGACTTTAGGTTTGATCATTAATTCTCTTGGGAAGCACACAGACATCGGAATTCTTGATGGTGCTGGAATTGGTTTTGCTCTTGGCGTTGGTATTGGAATGTGCGCTTCACTTTCACACCGACTCTTTGGTGGCGAGAGCTTAAAAGTTTGGCTTATCGAAACGGCAAATGATGCAATCAATCTGACAATTGCTGGCGCGATAATCGCCTTCTATAATTAATAATTCTTTATCTATATAGCCTAAGTTAATGAGCGATTACGAGGAAGAAGTTCGAAGTCGTTGGGGCGATACCGATGCCTACAAACAGTCAACCTCAAGAACCTCTAAATATTCAAAGGCGGATTTTGCCGCAGCTAAAATCGATCAGGAAGCTGCGACTGAACTTTTTGTTTACGCATTTGGCAACAGCCTTCCTATCGACTCGGCCAAAGCTAAGGAAGCTGTAGTGGCCCATCGGGACGCAATTTCAAAATGGTTTTATGAATGTTCAGTTGAAATGCAGAAACAGCTAGCGATTATTTATATCTCGGACAAGCGCTTCAAAGAATATTATGACGGCCGAGTAAGGGGTTTAGCCCAATATGTTCATGACGCGATTTGGTCGCAATAAACTAAAATAAAAGTCAGTGAAGCGGACGAAATTCAACTTTTCTATTACAAGCTTTAGATGCTTCAAAAGCTAATTTCTCAGCCGTCTCTTTATCTG
>CANKCX010000035.1 GCA_947480375.1 Actinomycetota bacterium | reverse complement strand
GTAATTTCGTTGGTCACAAATACTTTAACCAGACTTGGGTTTTTAAAAACTGCATCAATTAATTTTGGTGCAGTTGAAGAAGATGGACTTCGCGCCTTTCAACAAGAGCGCGGCTTAATTGTTTCGGGCAAGATTGATGAACCCACAATTCGAGCAATAGATGAAGCGCGTTGGAAACTCGGCGATCGTGTTCTCTCTTTTTTTCCAGGGAAACCGCTTCGTGGTGATGATGTTGCTGCTCTGCAATCTCGTCTAGTTGAAATGGGATTCGACTGTGGTCGGGTAGATGCAATCTTTGGTGCAAGAACAGATGGCGCCGTAAAAGAATTCCAGAAATCAGTTGGCGTAAAAGTTGATGGTGTTTGTGGTCCTGCAACAATCATGTCGTTAATGCGGTTAATCAAAACTGTTTCCGGTGGAGCACCCACTCAACTTAGAGATAATGCAAAGCGCGCAGTTCGCGGACCAGCTCTTGCAAATAAGGTAATAGTTTTAGATCCAAGTTCGCTGCCGGAAGATAGTGAAATAACTTTTGATATTGCACAGCGTTTAGAAGGTCGATTGATTGCACTTGGCGTTACTGTCTTTATTTCACGTAGCAATCTTAAGGATCCCAGCGAGAGCGATCGAATAAAACTTGCAAATGAGTCCGGCGCGGATTTAGTTATTTCGTTTCACACAGATAATTACAAAAATGATTTGGCCCATGGTTTAGCCACTTATTACTATGGAAATGATTTGCATGGCGTGCACTCTGTTGTCGGCGAAAGATTTGCCGCTCTGGTTCAACGAGAAATTACCGCTCGGACAGATTTATTGAATTGCCGTACTCATGCGAAATCTTGGGATTTATTGCGACTTACAAAAGCGCCAACCGTAAGAATTGATTTGGGCTATTTATCCAACCCAGGTGATGTAAAACGACTTGGTGACGTGGTCTTCCGTGAAACTGTTGTTGAATCGATTATGGTCGCAATTCAGCGCCTCTATTTATCGGCTGAAAATGATGCGAAAACCGGCACCTTGAAAATCTCTGATCTGCGCAGGGCTGGAATCCGAAAAGATTAATTAATTGAATTCATCTACCTTGCCTAATGTGGCAAGATTGGACAATGAGCAACGACATTACGCGCATCCATACAGGTGAGGTTCAGAATTTAACTGATCGCTTTGCCCACCGCGCCGCGATGATGAAGCCCAGTGAGATTCGTTCGCTGTTTGCAGTTGCATCAAGACCTGACATTGTTTCTCTTGCTGGTGGCATGCCAAATCTTTCAGCATTTCCAATGGAGATGATGGCAAGCGTTGTTGATAAATTAATTAAAGATAACGGCCAAGAGGCTCTCCAATATGGCAGCGGTCAAGGTCATCCAAAACTTCGTGAACAAATTTGTGATGTTATGGCCCTAGAAGGAATTCGCGCCCATCCGGATGATGTAATTGTTACAACGGGTTCACAACAAGCACTTGATTTAATTTCTCGAATCTTTATTGATCCAGGCGATGTGGTTTTAGTTGAAGCCCCTTCATATGTTGGCGCACTTGGAACTTTCCACCAATATGAAGCAAAGGTCGTTCATGTTGCGATGGATGACAATGGATTAATCCCAATAGCCCTTCGCGAGGCGATCACAGCTACTCGTGCCGCTGGTCGCAAAATTAAGTTTTTATATTTAATCCCAAATTATCAAAATCCTGCTGGTGTTCTTCTTACTGCCGAGCGCCGTACTGAAATCCTTGAAATTTGCCGCGATGAATCAATTTTTGTTATTGAAGATAACCCTTATGGCTTGCTTGGTTTTGATCGACCATCTCCAAATGCAATGCGTGCTGAAGATTCTGAAAATGTTCTCTATCTTGGAACATTCTCCAAGACGATTGCTCCGGGATTCCGGGTTGGTTGGGCTTTGGTTCCACAGGCGCTTAAAGAAAAATTAGTTATTGCAAGTGAATCTTCAATTCTCTGCCCATCAAACTTCACACAATTAGCAATTTCTAGTTATCTTTCGGATCAACCTTGGCGAGATCAAATTGCTTCGTTCACCCAACTTTATAAAGTTCGCAGAGATGCAATGCTTGAAACTTTGGAAGAAACATTTCCAGCCGGAGCAACATGGACCAAACCTGGTGGCGGATTCTATGTTTGGGTAACACTTCCACCTGAAATTGATACAAAAGCCCTTATGCCAAAGGCGATTGTTTCAAAGGTGGCTTATGTGCCAGGAACTGCATTTTATGCCGATGGTTTTGGAAGTTGGTCTATGCGGCTTTCCTATTGCTACCCAAGCCCAGAGCGAATTCGTGATGGTGTTAAATCGTTGGCTGGCGTAATTAAAACTGAGATGCAATTACGCGGGTTAAATTAATTTATTAATTCGCTCTAAATCTTCTAGCGTTGCAAATTCAATAGTTATTTTTCCTTTTTGCTTGCCAAGTTCCACGGTAACTCGAGTATCTAAACGATCTGACATTCCATCTGCCAATTCTTTGAGTCTTGGTGACAAGATTTTGCCAGCTTTTGGTTTAGAGCTCTTTGACGAACCTTGATGGGTTGCAACAATCTCTTCAGTTGCCCGAACACTTAAACCTTCAGAAACAATTCGCGCCGCCAACTTCTCGATTTCACTTTCATCATTAAGTGTTAGAAGTGCACGTGCATGCCCAGCAGATAAAACTCCAGCTGCAACGCGACGTTGAACACCGGCGGGTAAATTTAATAGACGAAGTGTGTTTGTAATCGCGGGACGAGATTTTCCAACTTTTACTGCAAGTTCATCGTGGGTATATCCAAAGTCATTTAAAAGATTTTGGTAGGCAGAACCTTCTTCTAATGGGTTTAGTTGGCTGCGGTGAATATTCTCAAGCAACGCTTCGCGAAGTAATTCGTTATCTGATGTCTGTCGAATAATTACGGGAATTGTTTTTAATCCAGCTAATTTTGAAGCACGCAATCTGCGTTCTCCCATAATTAATTCATACTTACCGTTTCCGATATCTCTAACAACTGGTGGTTGTAATACGCCAACTTCTTTAATAGATGCAGATAATTCATTTAACGCATCGGTATCAAAAATAGTTCTTGGTTGTTTTGGATTGGGAACGATTGCATTGATATCAACTTCACCTTGATCGGCAATTGTTACACCGGTATTAGTTGTGATTGGTGCACTTAATGAAGTTGGGATTAAAGAATCTAAGCCTCGGCCTAAACCACCTTTGCGAGTACTCATGCGGTATGTGCTCCATTATTTAAGTTGTCTATTTGATTAATTACTTCTTGATTAATTACATCGCCAGATCCACGTCTGGCAATCTCTCGCGCCACTGTCATATATGCAATTGCGCCAGGAGATGAAGCGTCGTATGTCATAACTGTTTGGTTAAATGATGGCGCTTCTGAAACTCGTACCGCTCTTGGAATCGGCACATCGATTAATTCATTTGGGAAATGTTGGCGAACACTGTTTGCAACATCATTTGCAAGCCGAGTTCTGGAATCAAACATAGTTAAAACAATTGTTGAAATACGTACGCGCTGATTTAACATTTGCTGCACTTGTTGCAAAGTTTTTAATAAAAGCGTTAAGCCCTCAAGTGAGTAATATTCGCATTGAATTGGGACCATCACTTCTTCGGCTGCAGTAAGCGCATTTACCGTTAGAAGGCCGAGGCTTGGTGGGCAATCGATAATTACATAATCAAGACGCGCACCAATTGCTTCGCGTTCTGTTAAGAATTTTTCTAGCGCTAATTTCAAACGTGATTCTCTTGAAACAAAACCAACCATATTAATTTCAGCTCCTGCGAGTTCTACATCTGCAGGTGCACATTCAAGATGTGGGAAGCCAGCAACCTTTGTTACTACTTCTGATAGAGGTAGATCTTTTACAAGCACTTCATACATTCCAGAAAGTTCTTCCCGATCAATACCTAATGCGGTGCAGGCGTTGCCTTGTGGGTCTAAATCAATAACCAAAACCTTCAGCCCGCCCATGGCCAGAGCTGCTGCAATATTGACCGCCGTGGTCGTTTTACCAACCCCGCCTTTTTGGTTGGCGACGGTAAAGACCCGAGTTTTAAGTGGGGTGGGCATAGGCTCTTTTAGACGCCGGATGCCGACTACTTTGGTCTTTTCGACCTTAGTTGTTTCACGTGAATCATTCACGTGCGTATCTAACCAGCCTTTTTGAGTTCAATAACTCGGGCTAGCGGCAACTCGCCTAAAGTGATTTCATGTAGCTTGGCCATTGCTACCTTTTTAAAGATTTTCGGCGCTTCTGCCTTTGCCGCCTCAAGTTCGGCAGCCGCACCTTCGCCCTTCATGGCTAAAAGTGAACCCGCCCCCATAACTAAGTGCCAAGAAACAGTGGCTAATTTAGGAAGTGGGGCCACAGCTCTGGCAGTTACATAGTTAAAGCCGCCCTTAAAGGACTCTGCTCGCCCTCTTTTGACGGTAATTTCAATGCCTAGCTCTGCAACTACCTCCTCTAGGAAGTCGATTCGGCGCGCAAGGGGCTCAAGTAGGGTCACTCGAAGGTCTGGTCTGGCTAAAGCGATCACAATTCCAGGCAATCCAGCCCCAGATCCAATATCTAGGAGGGATGCACCCTCTGAGATCAGGGTAGTTACTGGAATGCAGTTGGCAATATGGCGATCCCAGATTCGGTCGCCCTCTTTTGGTCCAACTAGGCCACGTTCAATTCCCCAGGTCGCCAAAATTTCAGCAAATCTAGCCACTTCCTCTTGGCGCTCGCCAAAGTAGGTTGTGGTTAAGGTTTCACGTGAAACGCTCACTTAATTAAAAGCGGTGAATCTAGTTATTCAGGAAGAACGACAACGCAGCGATTTGGGTCTTCGCCCTCTGATTCGCTGGTTAGGCCGATCTCTTGGATGGTGTCATGGACAACCTTGCGCTCGAAGGCGTTCATTGGGCGCAGCTTTACAGATTCGCCTGATGCCTTGACCTGCTCGGCCACTTCATGGGCCAGCTTGGCTAGCTCCTCTTTTTTCTCACTGCGGAAGTTGTCAATATCAAGCATTAGGCGAGAGCGTTCGCCGGTTGAAGTCTGAACCGCTAGACGGGTCAGCTCTTGAATTGCATCTAAAACTTCGCCTCGGTCGCCAACAAGGTGGCCAAGTGCGCCGCCCGCGATAGCTAGGGAAGCACGATCATTTTCAACGTCGATATCAATATCGCCATCAAGATCGGTAATGTCTAGAAGCGCCTCTAAATAATCAGCTGCAACATCGCCCTCTTCTTCGAGGCGAGCCACTAAAGACTTCTTCTCTAGTTTTTCTGACTTTTCGCTCTTCTCTGTGCTCTCAACTACTTCACTCATTCTCTTCTCCTTCTTGTAGAAAGCTTGAATATTCCGATTTAACTAATTTGACCGATATAACCGATATAACCGATTTACTACTTCTTCTTTTTCTTCTTTTTGGAAGGTTGTTGGCGCTGTTGTTTTTGGCCCAAATTATTTGGATCTGTTTGAGTGGTTCCTGATTCTTCACCAGTTGGATTAATTCCACTCTCTTTATTTTTAGCTGCGCGTTTTTTCATAAGTTCGTCGTAAGCCGGAGATCCTGGAGTTGGATTTCTTTTAATTACATAATATTGCTGACCAAATGTCCACAAGTTTGTAGTTGACCAATAAAGCAGAACACCTACTGGAAAGTTAACACCAGAGACTGCAAAAATAACTGGGAAAACGTAAAGCATAATTTTCTGTTGTTGCAACATCATGTTGTTCGAAGAATCCATCTTCGGCATTCCCTTAACCATAAGTTGGCGTTGGGTTGTGAAGGTTGTTGCTGACATGAAAACAATGAGTGCAACAGTTACAAGTTTTGTTTGTGAATTTGTGTCCGAACTCAAGAAGGTGCTTGAAAGATTGGCACCAAAGAATTTAGCTTCTTGTGCTGATTTCAAGAGATCGCCTCGTAGGAATCCGTGAGAAGTGTCTCGGGCAATTCCATTTAGAACTGTAAAAAGTGCGAAGAAGATTGGTGCCTGGGCAAGGATTGGAAAACATGATGCAAGTGGGTTTGTCTTATGCTCTTTGTAGAGCTTCATCATCTCTTCAGATTGCTTTTGGCGATCGTCCTTGTGTTTCTTTTGAATCTCTTTCATGTGTGGTTGAAGCGCAGTCAAAGCGCGCTGGCTCTTAATTTGTTTTACAAAGAGCGGAATTAAAATAATACGAATAACAATTACAAGCCCAATGATTGAGAGACTCCACTTGATGCTTTCGTGGGAGTCTTTGCCAAAGATTAAACCGAAGGCGGAGTGGAAAGTTACAATGACCCAAGAAACAGCGTAATACAAGGGGTTTAGGATAGATCCCATTAGTTTGCTCCAGTTTTTATTGGTTGTTTAGAACTCTTAGATAAAACATAGTCAACACCGCCGTGTGACCAAGGGTTGCAACGAACTAACCGCCAGGCAGCCATTGCTATTCCTTTGGCGCCATATTCCGAAACTGCATCTGCGGCATAAGTTGAACAGCTTGGATAATATTTACAGCGCGGCCCAAAGAGCGGGGAAATCCATTTTTGATAAATTTTGATTGCCGCGGCAAATATTTTTCTCATGCGTTTACCAAGGCCTTACTAATTACTTTTGGCACAAGGTCGCTTAATTCGGATTCAAAATTTGGTTGATTGCGCAGAACTCGGATTACAAGTTGGCTATTTTTTGGAAGGCTGCCTAAGTGGGCAGCAATTAAATGTCGCAATTGTCTTGAAACTCTATGGCGCACAACAGAGCCGCCGACAGATTTGTTTACGATCAACCCGATTTGAGGTTGGTCTAAATCTTGTGAGTTAGTTTTAAGGTAGAGGACAAGTGATAGAGAAGTTGCTCGAACTCCAGTTTTTGTAGTTAGAGCAAAATCTTTACTTGTACGCAACCGATTTTTGGCTGGTAGCACTGGTATCGGCGATTAATCTGCGTTAAGCAGAGATGCGAGTGCGACCCTTAGCGCGGCGAGAAGCTAGAACAGCTCTTCCACCACGTGTTGCCATGCGTGCGCGGAAGCCATGCTTCTTTGCGCGCTTACGGACGTTAGGTTGAAATGTGCGCTTTGACATCAAACTCTCCTTAAGACTTTCGGGGATCTCTCCAACTTGAATAAACCTGTTTTATCCTGTTGGGTCACAACTGAATGAGGAAGTTAGGTTACGGCCACCTGTTGATAAGGGTCAAACCCGCTGGAATCCGGGAAGCTGATATTTGTGGATAACCACTTGCAATTTCTCAGAATTGCCCCTACTTTCGCCCTCTATCCACAGAAATAAGGGTCCAAAAGGCTC
>CANKCX010000034.1 GCA_947480375.1 Actinomycetota bacterium | reverse complement strand
GGTCTGATTCCACTTATCGGCCACTTCATCGGAATGACAATTGTTACTTTGATTGCTCTTACTGATTCGCCTTTAATTGCAGCAATCGCCCTAGCTTCATACATTATTTATGTGCAGGTTGAAAATTATGTACTGACTCCAAGGGTTATGAAGCGCTCACTTTCGATACCAGGTCTTGTGACAATTATTGCTGCGCTAATTGGAACATCACTTCTTGGTTTAGTTGGTGGAATCTTGGCTGTGCCATTGGCTGCTGCAGTACTGCTAATTCTTGATGAAGTCGTTTATCCAAAAGCCGAAAAGAGTTAAAACTCGGTCGTAAGCGGTAATCGTTCTGGTGCAATAATTTTCGTGATTTCAGTAAGAACGCGATAAACCGCCGGTTCGCCAACCCAGAGATGTTTTGCCCCGTCTACGTTAATTAAATTAATCTGTGGGATCGCTTTGAAAGCAATTGCGGCATCCGGCGGTTTTAAATAGTCGTCATGCTCTGGAATTAAAGCTGTAATAGGTCGACCATCTTTTGCCCAATATTCCAACTCGCCTTGGCTGGTATTTGTAAGCGGTGGGCTAAGCAAAATTAGAGAAATAATTCGCGGATCTTTCGCATACTTAAGCGCTAGATCAGTTCCGAAGGACCAGCCCATCACCCAGAGTTTTTCAACTCCAACATCACTAAATGCAAATTCGATTGCAGCTTCAACATCAAATTTCTCGGTAACTGCGCCACCAAATTCGCCCTCGCTTGTTCCGGCTTCAGAAGTTGTTCCGCGAGTGTTGAAACGAATAATTTCGATGCCAGCCATATGTGGCAGACGATTGGCTGCCTTCTTATAAATGTGGCTATCCATCATTCCTCCACCAGTTGGATTGGGATGGAAGGTAAGTATCGAGCCAAGGCGATCGCCGATAGGAGTCGCAACTTCGCCAATTAGATTCAGGCCATCAGCAGTGTGAATATTTATGGGCCGGCGATTTGCTGGCAACACAGTGCTTGGACGTATTAACTCTGACACGAAATAAGTTTAGTCTTACGCAATGGAAACTATTACATCCAAGACATTTGATAGCCACAACCCAGTCGATGGCAGTGTGATTGGCAGCTATCCAAATACCTCGGCAGCCGATGTCGCGGCCGCAGTAGATAGAGCACGCGGCGCATCAGTCGCTTGGCAAGCCCTTGGCTTTCGCGGACGGCGCAAAGTACTTCTGAAGTGGGCCGCTGAAATAACAAAGCGCGTTGATGAAGTTGCAGAATTAGTTAGAGCCGAGACCGGTAAACCAATTAGCGATGCCACATTAGAAGCAACTCTTGCACTTGGACATTTAGCTTGGGCGGCTAAGCACGCCGAAAGTATTCTTTCAAAACAACACCGACCATCTGGTTTATTGATGTTCAATATGAAAACTAATGTGACAAGAGTTCCGATGGGAGTCGTTGGCGTTATCGGGCCATGGAACTATCCAATCTTTACTCCGATGGGATCAATTGCATATGCGCTTGCAGCCGGAAACACCGTCGTATTTAAACCAAGTGAATACACGCCAGGGGTTGGGCATTGGCTTGCAACAAGTTTTGCCGACATCGCACCATTTGCCGACATCTTTACCTGCGTAACCGGACTTCCAGAAACTGGGAAAGCACTTACTGAATCTGCTGTAGATAAAGTTTCGTTTACAGGTTCAACTAGAACCGCAAAGAAAGTTGCAGCATCTTGTGCCGAACGCATGGTTCCTGTTGTACTTGAATGCGGTGGCAAAGATCCAGTGCTTGTCGCTGCTGATGCTGATATAGATCGCGCGGCTGAATATGCGCTTTGGTCTGCAATGTCTAATGCTGGACAAACCTGCATCGGCGCCGAACGCGTTTATGTTGTAAATGAAGTTGCAGATAAATTCATCGCAAAGATCACCGAATTAGCCAAGCAAGTTCATCCAGGCATAGATGGAAATTATGGTCCAGCAACAATGCCGTCACAATTAAAAGTGATTCAAAGCCACATTGATGACGCTGCTGCTAAGGGTGCCAAATTCGTAATTGGTGGCGTCGATTCAGTTAAGGCACCTTTCGTAGAGCCCGTAATAATGATTGATGTCCCTGAAAATTCAACTGCGGTAACTGAAGAAACTTTTGGACCTACCTTAGTAATTAACCGAACTGTAGATATAGCCGAAGCTATTCGCTTAGCTAATGCCACCAGATATGGGCTTGCGGCATCGGTCTGGTCTAAACGCAATGGTGAAAAAATTGCCGCGCAGTTGCAATGCGGAATGGTCTCGGTCAATTCTGTAATCGCATTTGCTGCAATTGCTTCGGTTCCATTTGGTGGCGTCAAAGATAGTGGTTATGGCCGCATTCATGGTCCTGAAGGACTTTTGGAATTCACCTACCCAAGGACAGTTGTGAAAACTATTTTTAATATTCCGATTGTTTTCACATCTTTTGGCCGAACTAAATTTGCAGATAAATTTATTAAATTTGCAATTAAAACCCTGCATTCAAAAGGTATTGGTTAAAACCTAATATCTCGGCGCACCTTTTGATCTAAGTGTTCTTGGCTTACGATCATTTCGCTTTGTCCAACAAACCGTGTGCCAATGCCTTCGTGATTCAACATCTTCTTCCAGCCAAGCAACGGTATGTGGTGTTGCAGTCGGAATTAATTGATCGCACCCTGGGCAGCGATAAGGTTTCGTTGAAGTCGAACCTGTGATTCTGCGAACGCGGTATACGCCCTCAGAATGCTCTTCGATTGTTTCGCTCGATAACGAAATATCGCGCTCCTCATCACCGTTTGCAGGTCGCTTCTGGGACCTTTTCGGATGATTTCTACGGGGGCTCACTCTCATATTCTCTCGCGTGCATTCCAATAATCCCAACTTTTAGGGCAGGATATTGGCGTGGCAAATGATTTAGGGATTTCGGTTCGTGGGCTTACTAAAACCTACAAGAGCAAAGCCAACGGTGACAAAATAGCTGTAGGTGGAATCGACCTCGAGGTAAAAATTGGTGAGATCTTTGCAATTCTCGGTCCTAATGGCGCTGGCAAAACTACAACTGTTGAAATTCTCGAAGGCTACCGCGATCGCGATGGCGGCGAGGTAAAAGTCCTAGGGCAAGACCCAGCCAAACTTGGCAACGATAGTTGGGCTTGGCGAAATCGAATCGGCATTGTTCTGCAATCAACAAATGATTCACAAGATTTATCAGTGCATGAAACCGTTCACCACTTTGCAAATTATTACTCAAACCCTCGTGATCCAGATTCAGTAATCCATGATGTTGGATTAGATGAAAAGCGAGATGCCCGAATCCAAAGCCTTTCTGGTGGCCAGCGCCGCCGCCTTGATGTTGCGCTTGGCATAATCGGGAATCCGGAGATCTTATTTCTAGATGAACCTACAACCGGCTTTGATCCCGAAGCTCGTCGGGCATTCTGGGATTTAATTCGCAAGCTTCGCGATGAAGGTACAACTATTTTGCTGACCACGCACTATTTGGATGAAGCCGAAGCCCTTGCTGATCGCGTGGCAGTAATCGTAGATGGCAAAATAATTGAAGTATCAACTCCCGAGAATCTTGGTGGCAGAAATACTGCGAAGGCGCGAATCAACTGGTTTGAAAATGGCGCAAGACAAGAAATTGAAAGTGATTTTCCAACCGATGAGGTAGCAAAGTTGGCTACACGTTTTGGTGGCGAGGTTCCAGAATTAACCGTGATTCGTCCATCGCTCGAAGATATTTATTTGAAGATGATTGGGCAACTATGAAACCAAACACTTTAAAAATTGGCTTTTTGCGTGGTGGCCTAGAAATTAAACAATTTATGCGCCAGCGCGAATCAGTTGTGTTCACTCTCCTGTTCCCGGTTGTCCTACTATTTATTTTTGGGTCGGTTTTCAAAGGTGAAGTTGGACCTTCGGGCGTAACCTTTAGCCAATATTTCTTAGCTGGCATGATTGCATCCGGATTGGTAAATACTGGTTTCCAACAACTCGCAATAATGATTCCAATTGAACGAGATTTTGGAACTCTAAAAAGGTTGCGTGGAACGCCGATTTCACCGGTCTCATATTTCATCGGCAAAATGATTATGGTTTTCACAGCCATGGTGGTTCAAGTTTCAGCACTACTAGTTTTCGGAATTATTTTCTTTGGCTTAAATCTTCCAGTCTCATTTGAAAAATGGGTCAGATTTATCTGGCTAATCTTGCTGGGCAGTATTTGTTCAGCAATTCTTGGTATTGCATTCTCTGCCGTTCCCAAGAATGGACGTGGGGCTTCTGCCGTTGTTTCGCCAATCGTAATTATTTTGCAATTCTTTAGCGGTGTCTTCTTCGTATTCTCTGATCTACCATCTTGGATGCAGCAATTCGCAGCGCTCTTTCCGCTTAAGTGGTTGACCCAAGGAATGCGTTCGGTATTTTTACCAGAAGATTTTGCAACTCAAGAGGTTGCCGGAAATTGGGAAGTCTCCAAGATCGCAATCTACTTAATTATCTGGTCTGTAGTAGGAACAATTCTTGCACTTCGCTCCTTCAAGTGGTCTGATAAGTGAGAAAGCTAGTTTCGCTAGCGGTTGTGGCCTGCCTTGTTGTTTCAGTTATTTCAGTACCCGCAAATGCTGCAACCACAAAACCAACACCAAAACCAACAACCACTAAAGCAAAGGTTGTAACAAAACCGGTAGTGAAGAAGAAGGTTGTCTATCGCAAGAAGAAGAAAGTCACGCTTAAGCCGAAAGCACCCATCAAATGGCCACCACCAAGCTTTGAGAAGAAAGATGATTTATATGCCAAGACCGCAACTCCTAAAGAGTTGTTGATTGCTGCGACTGAAAATAAATATATCCAATCGAAGTTAATCTCGGAATGTCACAAAACTGCCTGCTTAGGCATCTTTGTCGGGTCTGAAACTGGATGCGATTGGTGGGAAATTAATTCAAACGTTCTGGGAATAGATCCAAATAATCCGACGGAGCGAATCATCTTTGGTTCACTCATTACATTAGCGCCAGGCTCGAAGGCCAAGAAGGTAACGACGATTCTTTTGATTAGTGATGAATCTATTGCAGATGGTTTGGGAATCGGTGCCTACACCGCAAATTGCCGAATCGGTTCTCCGATCGGAAAGATCCCTAGCGATACCTACACAAAGAGCCCAGCTAGAAGTTAGCGGTTTGCTCCTGGAACCCAGAGAACGTCGCCTTTAGCTTTGTTTTCATGGCGAGCAAGTACGAATAGCAAATCTGAAAGTCGATTCAAATACTTTGCAGTTAGTGAATTAACACCTCCACCAAATTGGTGAATTGCATGCCAGGTATTGCGCTCTGCGCGACGTGTGACGGTGCGAGCCACATGCAATAACGCAGCAGCAGGTGTTCCCGATGGCAGAACAAAGCTACGTAATTCTGCAAGTGAAGAGTTGTATAAATCGATCTGTTCTTCGATATATGTAACCTGAGATTCAATAACTCGAAGCGGTTCAATCTTTGGCTCATCGACAACTGGAGTGCAGAGGTCGGCGCCAACATCGAACATATCATTTTGAATCCGGATTAATAATTTTGTAATTTGGGGATCGCTAATTTGGCCAAGTGCCAAGACCACGCCGATTGATGAATTGGCTTCATCGACAGTTGCATAAGCTTCTAATCGCGGGTCATTTTTAGATGTACGGCTCATGTCCCCCAGTGAGGTTGTGCCATCATCGCCAGTTTTTGTATAGATACGCGTTAGATTTACCATGGGGTGAGCCTATTTCACTCACTACGATTAGACCACTCGAAACCACGGAAGCGGAGGTAGCCATCATGGAAAATACAAATGAATATTTTCAAATAGTAGGCGGCACCCGACTTTCCGGTGAAGTCCAGATAGTAGGCGCGAAGAATTCAGCTCTAAAGTTGATGGCCGCATCGCTCTTGGCTGTTGGTGAAACTACTATCGAAAACGTTCCAGATATTGCCGATGTTCATATCATGGAAGAACTCTTAACAAGACTTGGCTGTAAATGTTCGTACGATAGAAGTACATTAAAGATGAAGATTTTAGTTCCAGAAGTTCCAGGACATCGCGCTGATTATGATTTAGTCCGCAAAATGCGCGCTTCGATAAATGTTTTAGGGCCACTAGTAACACGCGTCGGTGAAGTTGAAGTTGCACTTCCAGGTGGCGATGCGATTGGTTCTCGCGGTATTGATTTTCATATTAAAGGGTTAATTGATCTGGGTGCTGAAGCACATTCCGAACACGGCTATGTAATTGCCACCGCCCCAAATGGTTTAACAGGTGCGGCTATCTCGCTAGATTTCCCAAGTGTTGGTGCAACTGAAAATATTATGACCGCAGCTGTTCTTGCTAAAGGTGTAACAACTATTGATAACGCCGCCCGCGAACCAGATGTAGTTGATCTTGGTGAATTCTTAGTTGCAATGGGCGCAAAGATTGATGGACTCGGAACTCCAGTTATAACAATTACTGGCGTTAAGAAATTGAAACCAACAACGCATGCCACTCTTTCAGATCGAATTGTTGCCGGCACTTGGGCATTCGCTGCAGCCATGACACAGGGCGACATCACAATTCATGGTGGCCGCGCAGAACACCTAGAAGTTCCGCTAGATAAATTGGTAGCTGCAGGCGCCGTTGTCACAACAACTGCTGATGGTTTTAGGGTTCGCATGGATAAGCGCCCAACCGCAATTGATGTTGCGACTCTTCCCTACCCAGGTTTTCCTACTGATTTACAACCGTTTGTAATCACCATGAATGCAATCGCAGATGGAAATTCAATTGTTACTGAAAATGTCTTCGAAGGTCGATTCATGTTCGTAAGCGAATTGCAACGCTTAGGCGCTGATATTCATGTCGATGGCCACCATGCCTCTATCGCTGGTAAGAAACAGCTTTCTGGTGCCCCTGTGGCAGCAACCGATATTAGAGCCGGCGCAGGCTTAGTTTTGGCTGGTTTAGTAAGTGAAGGAATCACGACAGTTGAAGATGCATTCCACATTGATCGTGGTTATCCAGGATTTGTTGAAACGCTTCAAGCACTTGGCGCAGATGTTTCGCGCAAGTCTTAATTAAGAATTAGTCGGTTGATTCGCCGAGAATTGATACTCGGTTATTTGAAACAGAGATAAAACCACCGTGAATATTGAACTCTTGTGATGTTCCGTCAACAACTTTGATGCTTACTTGGCCATCAACTAGTACTCCAAGAAGCGGTGCATGACCCGGCAATACGCCGATGTCACCTTCTAGTGTGCGAGCCGAAATCATTTTCGCTTCGCCAGACCAGACCCGCTTCTCGGGAGATACAACTTCAACAGTTAGGTTTTCAGACATTTAGATTAT
>CANKCX010000033.1 GCA_947480375.1 Actinomycetota bacterium | reverse complement strand
TTCCGTGCGCTCACAACAGAAGAAGAAACTACTTGGACTGAAGCTTTCCAAAAGGCTGCAGGAAACTAAGTGGCAAAAGCCTCAATCGAAGCGCGAGGCGATCTTCGACTTACTCGGCTCACTAAAACTTATGGTGATTTCACCGCAGTTGATGATCTTTCGCTAACTATTCCAAAGGGTTCATTCTTCGCATTACTTGGACCCTCTGGTTGCGGAAAAACCACAACTCTTCGAATGATCGCCGGATTAGAAGAACCAACTGCCGGAAGCATTCATCTTGGCGAAACTGATATCACCACCACAAAGCCTTACCAACGTCCGATTAATACAGTTTTTCAGAACTATGCACTATTTCCGCATTTAACCATCTTTGAAAATATCGCATTCGGACTTCGCCGTCGCGGTCAGAAAGATGTTAAGGAAGCGGTCGATAAAGTACTTAATCTTGTTGAACTTCCTCACCTCGCCCAACGCAAGCCAACTCAGTTATCTGGTGGTCAACAGCAACGTATTGCTCTTGCTCGCGCAATCGTAAATCGCCCAGCTCTTCTTCTTTTGGATGAACCACTTGGTGCGCTCGACCTAAAATTGCGTCGCCAGATGCAGATTGAACTTAAATGGATTCAAAAAGAGGTTGGCCTAACTTTCGTTCACGTTACACATGATCAAGAAGAAGCGATGACGATGGCAGACACCATTGCCGTAATGAATGAAGGCCAGATTGAACAAATGGGTTCTCCTGCAGAACTTTATGACAATCCAGAGACCGCATATGTTGCAAACTTTTTGGGTCAATCCAATTTAATTAAAGGAACTATTTCGGGCAATGATGGCGATTCGCATATTGTCGATTTATATGGCCAGAAGATTTCACTTCCAAAGAATCGCTCGCATGCCGTTGATAATTCGACTTACGCCGGAATTCGTCCAGAAAAATTCCGAATCTCGTTGCTAGATACACCTGTAAAAGGAAATGTATTAAGTGGTGGGCACATCGAAGATGTTTCTTACATCGGTGTTTCAACTCAGTATCAAGTTGAGATGCCTTGGGGACAAGAACTTATGGTCTTCGAACAGAATGACGATGGCGTAGCACCATTTAATAAGGGCGATGCAGTAAATATTTCTTGGGAACCTGCATTTACCTTTGCGCTTCGCGGCGATGAGGATGCAACTGCTGGATCAGAAGTTGAGCCAGAAGTTCTAGACGAAGAATAAAAGTAGAACAAATGGGAAAGATTCGCACTCCTTACTTACTTTTACTTCCAGGCTTTGCTTTCCTGTTCACTTTCTTTATCTTGCCCATTATAAATCTGGCTCAGACCTCAACTCAAACAAAAATTGCTGGGGGAGATACTGGGCAATACGAACAGACTTTGCGCTTTGCAAATTACGTCGATGCCTTTGTTGATAATAAAGAGCAATTTGGTCGCTCATTTCTGTATGCAATCATCGCTACCGTTTTAGCGCTTGCGATTGCTTATCCACTTGCATATGCAATTGCATTTAAATCAGGGAAATATAAGAACGTTCTCCTAGTGCTTGTAGTCGCACCGTTCTTCACGTCATTCCTGCTTAGAACTATTGCCTGGAAGCAGATTCTGGGCGAAGAAGGATTCCTTGTGCCGACGCTTCGGACTCTCGGAATTATCAGCGAGAACACAACTCTCACTTCGACCTCTTTCGCAGTTGTAATGGGTATGACTTACAACTTTTTGCCTTTCATGACACTTCCGCTTTACGCATCAATCGATCGCATTGATCCAAGAACTCTTGAAGCTTCTGGCGATCTTTATGCAAATGGCTACACCACTTTCCGCAAAGTAACACTTCCGCTCTCTATGCCTGGGGTTGTTGCTGGCACGCTTCTTACATTTATTCCTGCAGCTGGTGATTATGTAAACGCTGCAATTCTTGGAAATCCAAATACCAAGATGCTCGGAAACGTTATTGAATCTCGCTACTTCAAGATTGTTGATTACCCAACTGCAGCGGCACTCTCATTTACATTGATGGCCGCAATCCTTATTTTGGTAACTCTCTATATCCGCAAAGCCGGAACCGAGGAGTTGGTATGAGCCACAAAATTAAAGATGCAACGATTCCAACGATTCCACTTGGCGCTCGGATCCAACGTTGGGTTGGTCGCAACTTAATTCGAATTTATGCGGTAATTGCCTTCACATATTTATTCATTCCAGTTGCATACACATTCGCTTTCTCATTTAATGATTCTGGCAAGAGCAACTTAATCTGGAAGGGCTTCACCCTCGGCAATTGGCAGAATCCCTGCGGCGCGCCTGAAGTTTGTTCTGCACTTGGCAATTCGATCAAGATCGGATTTCTAGCTACTTTCTTCTCGACAATTCTTGGAACAATGATTGCTTTTGCAATTGGTCGCCATAAATTCAAAGGACGTTCCACCTCAAACCTTTTGATTTTCTTACCAATGGCCACACCAGAAATTGTTATGGGAGCCTCTCTTCTCTCATTGTTTTTGGTCTTCAAAATTAATCCAGGTTTCTGGCCAACTGTTATCGCACATATAGTTTTCTGTATTTCTTTCGTAGTAGTCACAGTTAAGGCGCGTATTGCAAGTCTTGATCCAAGACTTGAACAAGCAGCGATGGATTTATATGCAAATGAATTTGAAACCTTCAGACGCGTAACACTTCCGCTTGTGGCACCAGGCATTGCAGGCGCGGCGCTACTAGCTTTCAGCCTTTCATTCGATGATTTCATCATCACTAATTTCAATTCAGGCACTCTCACGACTTTTCCGAAATTCATTTATGTTTCAGCAGCACGCGGTATTCCAGCACAAGCCAACGTAATTGGATCTGCCATGTTCTTCTTGGCCCTAACAATTGTTATCGTGGGGCAACTAGTAAACCGCCGGAAGGTGCGCTAAACTTTTAACGTTTCCATGGTGAACGACAGAGCTGAAAGTAGTTCTGCGTCATGGGGTAGGACTCCGGAGGACCCGGGCCAACTTTAAGTTGTGATTGAAGGGGTGATCCCGGTTTCGGCCGGATTACGCGATGGCAGACATCGACTCTTCCTATTTAAAACATCTCTCGCATATGCAACCTCAGTTGTATTGGCTTGACGCTGATCCATTAGAGCCAGAACCACATGCGACTCTCATCGGTGAAACTACAACCGACCTCTGCATTGTTGGTGCTGGATACACCGGACTCTGGACTGCGCTACTCGCTAAAGAGAAGAACCCAGAGCGAAATGTAATCATCATTGAACAACTCGAAACTGGCGCAGGTGCATCAGGCCGCAATGGCGGATTCTGCAGTTATTCATTAACTCATGGTTTTCTAAATGGCTATAGCCGATTTAAAGATGAGATGGCAATCATTGAACGCCTTGGTCGCGAAAATCTTGAAGCAATTGAAGAAACTATTAAGAAATATAAGATCGATTGCGACTTCGAATTAACTGGTGAAATTAGCGTTGCAAATGAAGAGTGGCAGATGGAAGGTCTAATTGAAATTGCTGATCTTCGAAACTCATTTGGCGATAGCGTGCAAATCTTAAGTAAAGAAGAGATGCAGGCCCGAGTGAATTCACCAATTTCAGTTGGTGGGTTGTGGGATCCAGATGGCACTGCTCTTGTCGACCCTGCTCGGCTTGTATGGGGACTTGAACAAGCTTGTATTGCAAATGGTGTCCAAATTTACGAGAACACAAGTGCGCTTTGGTTAGAGCGCACAAGTAAAGGAATGATTGTTCATACGCCATACGGAACTGTTTATGCACAAAAAGTTGCTCTAGCAACCAATATTTATCGCTCGCTAGTTCGCCGTGCAAAGAAGTATGTAGTTCCAGTTTATGATTTTCAATTAGTTACAGAACCACTTACTCCAGAACAAATGGCTTCAATTGGCTGGAAGAATCGCGAAGGTTTATCCGAAGCTGGAAACCAATTCCACTATTACCGCTTAACAAAAGATAATGAAATTTTATGGGGCGGTTATGACGCCATCTATAACTTCCGCGGCAAGGTTCGTCATGAATATGAAACCAGTGCTGAAACATATGCTCATCTGGCACAAGCATTCTTAGAGACTTTCCCACAATTAAAGGGAATTAAGTTCACACATGGTTGGGGTGGGGCAATTGATACTTGCTCTCGTTTCACACAATTCTGGGGCAAGGCACATCGCGGCAGAGTTGCATATGTAATGGGATATACCGGGCTCGGTGTTGGTGCATCACGCTTTGGTGCTCAAGTTATGTTGGACCTTTTAGATGGCGAAGATAATGAACGCACCAGATTAAGCATGGTTCGAAAGAAGCCACTGCCATTCCCGCCAGAGCCTTTCAAATTTATCTTTATTCGACTAACTCAATGGTCGATCAATAAATCTGATGAAAATCAGGGCAAGCGCAATCTGTGGCTTAAGTTCTTAGATTCCCTCGGCTTAGGTTTCGACTCTTAATAACTTAAGTTAGTTAACGTTTCAGCGATCTTTGACCCAAATTAGGGGATTATTCATTTTTATAAAGTCATAGACCTGCTTTGCATATTTCTTTTCTATGAATACCGAGCCATTGGTGCTTGGCATATAAGCTACTTTTTCGACACCAGCAATGGCTAAACCTTTATAGAAAAAGACAGAGTAATACAAATTCTTGCCACTTTTTGTTGGGATGTATCCTGGCTTAAAGCTTTGTGCTTTATATAACCAAGGATAAGTTGGGGTCGAACTTTTGCCCGCAGATGCTCTTATGGCCATGGTTACATTAAGTTCTGCATCGCAAATTTGAAGCATTCCACTCTTTGTATATATCCAAACACCTGAAGCGCTACATTTTTTTGCGTTAACAAGTTTTCCTGTTGGCTTTTTAACAGCAGGCATTCCAGATCTAGTTGGTTCATTTTCGACGTTCTCAACTGTTGGAATTCTCTGCTCCGCTTCTGGCAACGATATAGGAACCAATTCCGTTTCCACCCCTTGAACCGGAACTACAATTTCCGATTCTGAAAATGAAGGTGATGAAGGTGATGAAGGTGATGAAGGTGATGAAGGTGATGAAGGTGATGAAGGTGATGAAGGTGATGAAGGTGGAGCTGGAACACTTGCCATCAACAGCGGTCCCACCAACGGTAATCCATTTCCTTCTCCATCGACTGCATCAAGAGTTAAAAACCGATTCGCAGTCTCGTCATAAGTCCAATCACCGCTAAGTCTTAAATGACAGAGCCTAGATATCTCGGATTTTGATGGAAATGTGTAAGTATCTGGATAATTTCCGTTAGCGTCTGCTGGAATTTCTAACCAACAAAAATCGAAATCTGAATGTGGTGTTCCCGCATAGAAACCTTCATTTATGTAGAGCGAAATTCCAAGCGCCTGCAACGCTTCACCTTTGAAGTAATTGAAGTGAATCGTATCGCCTTCATAAATCTTTTCTTGATCCGGTTCTGCATAAGCGCCACGGGTGATTGTGTAGCTAAGAACCTCGGGTGGTAAAAATACTTCCTGAGTAACTGCTTCAAACGCGGCTTCATGGAAGGTTATTTCAGGCTCTTCCTCTTGTCCCCAAAGATAAAAGGTCACTACGGTTTGGGTTTCTCCAAGCATTCCGTAGTGATATTCCGGAATCTCATAACCGTTTGGATGTGAAAAATCATGTGGCGTGCTACATCCCGAATGTAAAAGCATGGTCATATGTTCAAAATTTGGTAAATCAATCTCTAATTTACTTCTTACGCCCGCATAAAAAGATTGATCATCGAGAAGTAAGTAGCAGACAGTATTTACTGTGACGGAATTTGCATCGGTGTAGGTGACCGGTACTCCAATACTGACATGCTTTACGCGGTTATAATCAAAATCAGGAGCGCCATCGTCTTTATTTAGCCAATATGTGTTGCCCCATAAAGGCCAATCTATATTTGAATGGCTTGGGTAAAGACTCCAATCGATTTGTTCAACGGCGTTCAAGGTTAATTCAACACTGCTTTCATTATTTGATAAATCAGAAAAACTGAGATAAAAAGATCGCTCTGCATTTAAATCAAATACCCAGTTGCCGTCATAAACTTCTCGACAATCCGAAAGGAAATCTTCCAATGTTGGTAGTGCGAATGTGCTCCCGTAATGGCCATCTGGATTTCGAGGGAAGAAATACTCGCACCAATGAGTCTGACTTTTTCCTCCACCGATAACATAGGACTCTGGTACGTTGAAATGCATGTAGACCCAAGCGGTCGCTGTTTCATTTGCAACCGCGACTGTAATTGTGTCCCCAAAACTTATTAGCTCCGGATCGGTCTCTGCGTTATCTCCTCGAGTAATTGAGTATCCCGTAATTTTTGGCGGGATATTTAAATCCGCATATAGCCTTTCATAAGCACTGCTGAAATCAGTTATATCTGCTGTTTCGTTCTCCCATAGGAAAAATTCAACTCTAACCTGGCTGACTCCAAATAAACCCGGGAAATACTTTGGAATAACATAGCCATTTGGGTGACCAGGATCAGGCGCTGTTTGGCAGTAATTTGGAAATACATCGATAATGAAATCTGAAAATGAACCCAGGTTGATGACTATTGCCGTTCCGTTTTCATTAACTATCCAGTTTCCTGCTAAATCTAAATGGCACTTAGTTTTAACGGGATTATTATCGGAATCGACAAAGTTCAGAGGAATTGCCAATGCCACATCTTTAATATTGTGGTAGTCATATACAGCCGATCCAGGTGTTTTATATATAGTTATTACGTCATTCCATCCCAGGTACTCCGCATCAATCTCCGATTGAGTTTGGGACGGAGTCCCCGAAGGCGAAGGCGACGGCGTAGATGAAGCGGGCGGATTAAAGTCCGAAAACTCTCCGGCAGTGATAGCGATAGGCGTAACGGTTAAGTCGTTTCCGGATTTATCCAAGACATCGGTTTCATTTATATACATCGAGAAGGCGAAACCTGTACCTGGATTTAAGAAGTTGGTTGGTGGCGCGAATACAGTGTTGGTATCCCATTTAGCGCTCTGGCTAATCTGCATTCCCGCGATCTGTCCGTTAAACGAACCTGTTCCGATAGTTTTTGGATTTCCATTATTGTCTAATTCGGTTGGATGCTGTCTGGTTGGATCATCACCGGCACCAATAAGTAGGTCTAAACCTGTCGTATTAAAGTTTGCGAACTTTGTGAGACCTCCACCACTCGGAATCATAGATTCAAAATGTGTTGTGCTTAAAAAGTTTCCATTTACAAACCATGAATAGTCATAACCATTTCGTTCAATCGTGATGTGATCCCATGTATTTTGGCCAGGGATGGGAATGCTTGTGATATTTATTCCATTGATCCAGAGATAAATATTTCCATCGGACTCTTCACTGATTGCAAATTTATCTGAGTAGCTCTCGCCAT
>CANKCX010000032.1 GCA_947480375.1 Actinomycetota bacterium | reverse complement strand
TATTCGTTATCGGTCTACGTTAATAATCCAGAAAGTCGGCCACCGGGTTTCTATGTCATCTCCGCTTGGCTCGATGGCGATTCAGTAGTTCTGCCTAACGAAGTTGTATATGAATCTGGCGAAACCACGAAGGCCGCAGATGCGCAAGCGAAGGCAGATATGTTGAAGTCAGAAGAGCGAGCTGCGATTGCTGCTGCAAATTTCCTAAAGAAGATTGAACCAGGGACAGCGCTAAATTGGAAAGCATCCGATATTAAGTTTGCAATGAAACGCGTTGGGGGACCAAGCGCCGGACTTGCATTCACATTAGCGCTACTTGCAAAGTTGAAGGCTCCTGAATTAATCGCTGGACGCAATATTGCAGTAACAGGAACCATTACCGAATCCGGAAAAGTTGGAAGTATTGGTGGGGTTGACCAGAAACTAATTTCAGCGAAAAAAGCTGGTGCAACAATTGCAGTTATTCCAAAGTCCAATTGTCGGGATATAACGGTAGATACTTCAGGTCTACAAATAATTGCTGTTGCAAACCTTTCTCAGGCTTTTCATGGATTACTGAGCCCAACAATCGCTAAATCACTTCACTGTTCCGCTTGATTTTCGCAACAATTTAGCTCCCTACGGTTTGCCCCGGTTTTTCGACTAGGTAGAGTATGGACATGAGTTCATTTTCGTTTCCAGGTAATCCATTTTCCGGTTCAACAGGTCCCCAAAATCCAATGCGACCAAAACGCCCAGGCCCACTCGCGATGACAGTTATTGCTCTTGTAATTCTCGGAGCGATTATGGTGAGCATGAGCGGTTTTTATGCCGATCTACTCTGGTTCCGTTCAGTTGATTTTGTATCGGTATGGAGCACTGTCTTAACAACGAAAATCTCGCTCTTTGTTTTCTTCGGATTCATAACTTCGCTTTTCATAACTTCAAATATTTATTTAGCATTTAAGAGTCGCCCAATTTATGTTCCTTTATCAATTGAAGCCGATAATTTAGAGCGCTATCGCGGACAATTAGAACCGATTCGTCGCTGGGTTTTGTTGGCTATTGCGGTTGCCTTCTTCTATTTCGCCGGAACCTCTGGCATGGGCCTCTGGGAAAATTGGTTGCAGTTTAAGAATGCAACTTCATTTGGGATTAAAGATTCACAATTTGGATTAGATATTTCATTCTTTGTATTTAAATTGCCATTCTATGAAGCGCTAATCGCATGGGCAATCTCTACTCTTGTTTTAACAATCATTGCTTCGGCAGCGGTTCATTATCTTTACAGCGGAATTAGATTGCAGGCACCAGAAGACAAGACAACTGTTGCAGCGAGAGTTCAACTCTCAGTTCTGCTAGGTATCTTGGTATTAATTAAAGCAGTCGCATATTGGTTTGATCGCTACGCGCTTGAACTTAAAGAAGGAAAGTTGATTACCGGTCTTTCATACACAGATGTAAATGCGGTTCTGCCTGCAAAATCAATTCTTGCCGGAATCTCTTTAATCTGCGCCCTCCTCTTCTTTGCAAATATCATCCGTCGTTCATGGGTTCTGCCTGCAGCTGGTGTCAGCCTTTTGGTTATCTCATCGCTTCTTATCGCGGGGATTTATCCAGCAGCTATTCAGCAATTCCAAGTAAAGCCAAGTGAATCTTCTAAGGAAGCGCCATATATTCAGCGCAATATTGAAGCAACACGTGCAGCTTATGGTTTAAGTGATGTGGAAGTTAAGGATTACCAGGCAACAATTGAAACTTCAGCAGGACAGTTGAAAAATGATGCCGCAACTATTTCTAATATCCGTTTGCTTGATCCAAATGTGGTTCCATCAACCTTCCGCCAATTGCAACAAATCAAGCCTTATTACAACTTTGCAGATTCACTCGATGTTGATCGCTACACAATCGATGGCGCAAAGCGTGATTCGGTTGTTGCGGTTCGTGAATTAAATATTGAAGGAAACCCAGCACGAAACTGGATCAATGATCACTTGGTTTACACCCACGGATTTGGTTTTGTTTCTGCGCTTGGAAACACAATCGATTCTGATGGTAAGCCAACATTTAGCGTTGGCGATATTCCACCAACAGCTGGTCTTGGAAAGTTTGAACCTCGAATCTACTTCGGCGAGAATGTTCCAGATTA
Organism: Actinomycetota bacterium; assembly: GCA_947480375.1. Classification (GTDB taxonomy): domain Bacteria; phylum Actinomycetota; class Actinomycetes; order Nanopelagicales; family Nanopelagicaceae; genus AAA044-D11. The sequence continues at coordinate 5,297 of CANKCX010000032.1, read as the reverse complement.
TTCAATTATTGGTGGCGCAAAGAGCAGCAAACCAACGGAACTTGATTATCCAGATGATAATTCAGCAAATGGACAGAAGAACTACACATACACAGGCAAGGGTGGCGTCCCAATGGGATCACTTCTTACCCGCTTGCTATTCGCAATTAAGTATCAAGAACAACGAATAGTTCTTTCAAACTTAATTAATTCAGATTCCAAGATTCTCTTCAACCGTAATCCAAGTGAACGAGTTGCAAAAGTTGCGCCTTGGCTGACACTTGATGGAAACGTTTATCCAGCAGTTGTTGATGGACGCATTTTGTGGATAGTTGATGGATATACAACCAGCAACGGATATCCATATTCAAAGAAGACAAACTTGGCTGATGCAACAACGAACTCGGTAACAACTAGTTCAACAGCTGTTGCTTCACTTGCTAGCAAGAACGTTAGTTATATTCGTAACTCAATTAAGGCAACCGTTGATGCATATGACGGCACCGTAAAGCTTTACCAATGGGATACCAAGGATCCAGTTCTAGCCACTTGGAGCAAGTCATTCCCGGGAACGGTTACGCCAAAGAGTGCGATGTCTAAATCGCTTCTAGAACACATTCGTTATCCAGAAGATCTATTTGGTGTTCAACGTGATGTACTAAGTACTTATCACGTGAAAACAGCGGATGCTTTTTACGGCGGCCAAGATTTCTGGCGCGTACCAACCGATCCATCTTCAATGGGTGCAAATGCTGGAGTCCAACCTCCTTATTACATGACCCTTAAAGTTCCTGGCCAAGATAAGGCAGCTTTCTCGCTTACGTCATCATTCGTGCCTCGCGGAAATCGTCAGAACTTAACTGCCTTCGCTGTTGTTAATTCAGATAATGGTCCGGATTACGGAAAGATGACGGTTCTGCAATTACCACGTTCTACAAATATTTCTGGACCATCTCAAGTTGCATCTAACTTTGAAGCAAAGCCTGAAGTTGCGCAAGCACTTTCATTGCTGCGCCAAGGTGGATCTGATGTTGTACTAGCAAACTTGCTAACGCTTCCAGTTGGTGGCGGCTTGCTTTACGTGCAACCGGTTTATGTTCGCGCAACTTCAAATACATCTGCTTATCCATTACTTCAAAAAGTACTGGTTTCATTCGGTGATGTAATTGGTTTCGATGACACCTTGAAGGGTGCACTTGATCAAGTCTTTGGTGGAAATTCTGGAACTGTTTTAAATAACACTTCACAATCCACTTCAAATTCCGGCGGAAATTCTGCAGGAACAAATAACAATTCAAATATGAGTAGTTCGCTTAAGTCAGCACTTGCAAGCGCGCAATCAGCACTTGCAGATTCACAAGCTGCGCTTAAGAAGGGCGATTTCACTGCTTATGGCAAAGCACAGGATCGCTTAAAGGCTGCAATTGCTGCGGCAATAGCTGCTCAGAAGTAATTACTTCTTAATTTGGGTTATTAAACCTTTCGGCATAAGATTGCCGAACCGACGCGGGGTGGAGCAGCTCGGTAGCTCGCTGGGCTCATAACCCAGAGGTCATAGGTTCAAATCCTGTCCCCGCTACCAATTAATTGCAGACGATGGCTTACTGAAAATACAGCGTAAGCCAGACCATCAATCGCTAAAACAAAGACGCTATGTCCCGCACCATGTGCAGCTTCAACAGCCGATGCAATCTCATCTGGAAACTTTGCACTCGCTTTAGACATCGCAAGGCTTGGACCAAATAATGCAGTTCTAGATTTTCCATTCAAAATAATTCGTGCCGCTATTCCTTGAATCGGAGATTGATTCCATTGGGTAAATGCAATTGGGGTAGCGCCTAAAGTTTCTAAGTGCTTTGCGATTGCCGCCATGGCCTTATGTTGGTCGGAGGCATTTTCAGCCATCTTTGCCAAGTATTCGCGTAGGCCAATAATTAAAGTAAGAGTTACGGTTCTAAGAACAGATTGTTCGAAATAAGTATCTGGGTCGTTCTTATAGGGATTTGTTTCAAAGATCTCGGTTTCAATCTCAAAAATCTCTTCATACTGCGGAACTTCTGGTTCAGCGTTTTTCTTACCGCCACCCTGCCGAATTTTCTGGCCAAGATTTACTGCTGCGCGCAGTACAAGTGCTAATAAAATCAAAGCAATCAGCCCAACGATTGTATAAAAAGCAATTTCAACTTGTGACTTAGTAAAAGTGTGGCCGGCGATATCCACACTTGCGATATCTACACCGCCGATACTGGCAAGCAATTGTATGGAGCGCACTAGTTAGCTCCCTTCAAAGATATTTGATCAAGGAAATCTAAGTGAAGTAAACCATTGCTTGAAATCGCACTTGCACCATGTGGGCCAGGCTGACCATCAATGTTTGTAAATTTACCGCCGGCTTCGCGCACAATTACATCAAGAGCTGCCATATCCCAGAGCGAAAGTGAAGGCTCTACTGCAATATCAACAGCGCCTTCGGCAACCAACATGTGTGACCAAAAATCGCCATGGCCACGAGTTCGCCAAATCTTCTCTTGCAAGGAGACAAATTTAGCTTTCCGTTCGCCCCAACCAATTAAATCTGAATATGAAATTGAGGCATCACTTAACTTCGAAACTTTAGAAACTCTAATCTCTTTAACTTCGCCAGCGAATTCGCATTTGGCACCTTTACCTGTTGCCGCCCACCAGCGGCGAGAGAGCGCAGGAGCACTTACAACACCGACAACTACAGCGCCTGTTGGATCAACTAAACCAATTAGCGTGGCCCAGGTTGGGACTCCGCGCAGATAATTTTTGGTGCCATCTATAGGATCAATAACCCAGTAATACTTTCCGGCCAGTGAATCAGGACTTCCAAATTCTTCACCAACTACTAAATCTTGTGGCCGAAGTTTTGCAATCTCATCTCTAATTGCTTTTTCAACTGCTTTATCTGCATCAGTTACCGGCGATAAATCGGGTTTAGTTTCAATTACTAGATCAAGAGCTTGATATCGCTTTAGTGAAATTTCATCTGCAATTTTTGCTAGGTGTAGCGCAAGATCTAAATCTGAATTCAAATCGCGCGCACCGGTTGACATGTTGGAATCCTACTTTATTGGGGGATTAGAGGATTAGAGGATCTAGGCTTTCAATAAGCGGCGCAGGCTTTCAAGCCTTGATTTACTTCTTTCATCTAGCTCCCAAGAATTAAGGGCGCAGCTCTCTTCATTATGTGAACAATTCTTTGGGCAATGTTCTATGGCTTCACTAAATTCTCCGAAAGCCCCAATGACTCGTTTGCTATCAACATGGGCAACGCCAAATGAACGCACTCCTGGGGTATCAATAATCCAGCTCTCGGTTGAGCCGGCTTGAAGCGCAAGTGCAATTGCAGATGAAGAGGTATGGCGCCCTCGTCCGGTCGCATCATTTACTGAACCAGTTGCACGATCGGCGCTTTCTACCAGCGCATTTACTAGCGTCGATTTTCCGACTCCCGAATGGCCAAGTAGAACTGTGGTTTTATTTGCGAGAACTTCGCGAATCTCATCAAGTTCTTTGCCCTTATGTTTCTTAACTTGAGTTTTGATAATTCTAATATCAAGATCTTTGTAGGCATCTAGAAATTCTTTGCCATCGGATAAATCGCATTTAGTCATAATAATTATCGGAATGATTCCTTGGTCATATGCAACGACTAGGGCTCGATCCACAAATCCGTGGCGAGGCTCTGGATTTTCTGAAGCAATAACAATTGCCATCTGATCAACGTTTGCAACAATCATGCGCTCTTGTTCGGCATCATCATCGACAGTTCGGGTCAGTGCATTTCTACGTTCTGCCACAGTAACAATTCGCGCAAGTGATCCTTGCGATCCAGTTACATCTCCAACTAAGCCAACGGTGTCGCCAACAACTACAGATTGTTTTCCAAGTTCACGGGATTTCATTGCGGTTATTTCGACAAGTTCGCCCGCACTATTTTTATCGCCACTATTAATATTTGAAGCTAGATCTAAGCAAGTTACGCGGCCACGATCTACTGCGATAACGAAAGCCTGCACCGCATCGGAATAATCAGGGCGATCCTTGGTTCTGGGTCTTGTGCTTCGAGCCGGTCTTGAACGTACGTCATCTTCATCAAACTCTTTGAAGTTACGTGGTTCGACCATTACTTAATTACCTTCGCCCAGCATTTGTTGCCATGCACCAGGAAAATCGGGAAGGGTCTTCTTAGTCGTTGCGATATTTTCAACTTGAATTCCATCAACAACTAGACCGAGCATCGCACCTGCAGTTGCTAGGCGATGATCATCATAGGTATGAAATATGCCCGAATGCAGTGGCGCTGGAGAAATATGTAGCGCACTCTCTTCTTCATCTACATCTCCGCCAAGGGCATTTAACTCAGTTGCAAGTGCAGCAAGGCGATCAGTTTCATGCAACCTTAAATGGCCAATTCCGCGCAGCGAGGAAGGTGAATCAGCAAGAGCTGCGACAGCGGCGATCGAAGGGGTTAATTCGCCAACATCATGTAAATCGATATCAATTCCATGTATCGAACCTGTGCCACTTACTTTTAAATCATTTCCGAGAAACTCAATTTCTGCACCCATTGTTTTAAAAATATTTCGTAATTGATCCCCGGGTTGAGCGGTGCGCTTTGGCCAATCAGTAATTGTTATCTCGCCGCCTGAAATCATCGCAGCTGCCATGAATGGCGCAGCATTTGAGAGATCTGGTTCGATGATTAAATCTTGACCTTGCAAATCTCCGGGCAGAACTCGCCACTCATGACGCCCATTAGATGAAATCGATGTTTCGACAGTTGCGCCAAATACTTTAAGCATGTCGATAGTCATTTCGATATGTGGCATCGAAGGAAGAGATTTACCAATGTCTTTAATTGTGATTCCAGATTCAGTTGCTGGGCCAATCATTAATAGCGCCGAAATAAATTGGCTAGATGAAGAGGCATCTATTTCTAACACGCCACCCTTAATCTTTCCACTGCCATTTATAGTAAGTGGAAGTGAATATCTTGCGCCATGTTCAATGCTTATGCCCAACTCTTCAAGCGCTGAAATAACTGGCCCAACTGGACGCTCGTGCGATCTTGGGTCACCATCAAAATGAATTAAGCCAGTTGCAAGTGCTGCAACCGGTGGCAGAAAGCGCATTACTGTTCCGGCATTTCCAACGTCGACACTTGCTGGACCAAAGAATTTTGCTGGCGTAATTCGTAAATCGCCATTTGCTTCTTCGCTAATGCCACAACCAATTGCTTTTAGCCCAGCGATCATTAAAGCCGAATCTCTTGAGTGAAGTGGTTTTCTAAG
>CANKCX010000031.1 GCA_947480375.1 Actinomycetota bacterium | reverse complement strand
GAGTCGGTGGTAATTTTTCGACTCCCTCCGGAACGCTAAATGCCAACCCCATTGCATGTTCGCGGTTTGGATACGGATCTTGTCCTACAATACAAATCTTAATTTCGTCAATTGATAACTCGAACGCTTTGAAAATATAGTCTCGAGCTGGAATATAAGGCTCTAAAAGCTCGATATTCTTCAATATATCTTCGGATTTCCGAATAGCTTTCTTCCATTGTGCTGGAAGTATTTCGTACAACATTAATTTATTGCATTAGCCGTGAAACGATTATTCAAGGTCGTAACGCTTATTGGCATGTCGTAAGCAACGGTGAGATTCTCAGTAGTCACCACATCCCCGATTGGACCACTTGCAATAACTTGGCCCGATTTGAGCAAGAGTGCGTGAGTCGAACCAGCTGGAATCTCTTCTATATGGTGTGTAATCATCAGAGTTGCAGGTGAGAGCGGATCGGTAGCAAGAGCATCGAATCTTCGCAGCAAATCTTCGCGTCCACCTAGGTCAAGTCCGGAGGCAGGTTCGTCTAACAATAATATTTCGGGATCTGCCATCAAAGCTCTAGCAATCAGAGTTCGTTTCTTCTCACCTTCACTAAGCGTGAAGAATTTACGTTCGGCCAACTCGCGAACGCCAAGAGTCGTCAACAATCCCTGCGCCCGAGATTCGTCCCATAACTCGTACGCCTCTTGCCATCTACCTAACATCGCATATGCAGCAGTAAGAACTACATCTAAAACTTTTTCATCTTCAGGAAATTGATTTACTAATGTAGATCCCATAAAGCCGATTCGGGGACGCAATTCAAAGACATCAACAGCCCCAAGTCTTGACCCCAAGATATTTACAGTTCCAGTTGAAGGATGCATCTGACTTGAGCAGAGCGCAAAAAGCGTTGATTTACCGGCGCCGTTAGGCCCCAAAATTACCCATCGTTCGTTCTCGTTAACGCTCCAAGTTATGGGCCCCAAAATAGTTTTACCGTCACGAACAACAGTTACATTTTCAACCTGCAAAACCGGAATCACAGGCGTAAAGATACCTGTATCAGCAGCGAGTACATGCGACGAACCGCTAATCTAGGTCAATGAGCCAAGATAAAGCGCAGAAACCGCAACATACTGGCCTGATACTTATTTCAGGAGTCGATGCGCCGGGCGTAACTCAGGCGCTATTTGGAGCCTTAGAACCCTTCGCAATTACAGTCCTAGATATCGAGCAAGTCGTAATTCGAGGACGTTTGATTCTAACCGCACTGATTGCACTAGATCCGGCGCATGCGCCAGCTATTGAAACCGATCTACTTGCCGCCACAAATAAATTGGGGCTTGATCTCGCAATCGACTTCACTGATGAAGCAAAGGGAGATGTCGCTAGTTCAAATCTACATATAGTTGCCCTTTCACAAAATTTGAAACCAGCCGGAGTCGCCGCCATAGCAACAAAGATTGCTGAACAAGGCGGAAATATTGATCGGATTCATCGCACTGCCTCATACCCACTGACTGCAATTGCTATGGAAGTAACTCTCTCTGCCGCCGAGAACGATCTCAAGATTATTCAAAGAGAGCTAGCCGAAATCGCTCGTGCAAATGATATTGATATCGCCGTCGAACAGAGCGGACTTACAAGAAGAGCCAAACGCATTGTTCTGCTTGATATGGATTCAACTTTGATCCAGCAAGAAGTCATTGACGTTATCGCCACTAAATTTGGCGTGGGTGAGAAAGTTTCAGAAATTACCGAAGCAGCAATGCGCGGTGAATTGGATTTCGCCGGATCACTTACTGCGCGAGTCGGCCTTTTAGCCGGAGCCGATGTTGCGATACTCGAAGAGGTCGCTAAAGAAATAACACTAACTCCTGGCGCCCGAACTTTAATTCGAACCTTGCACCGTCTTGGTCATAAGGTTGGAGTTGTCTCAGGTGGCTTTATCGATGTCATCGAGCCCCTGCTAAAAGAATTGAGTATCGACTATTACCGAGCCAATAAATTAGAGGTAACTGATAACAAGTTAACCGGCAAAATTACTGGTGCGATTATTGATCGCGCTGCAAAGGCGGCGGCTCTTCGCGAATTTGCGAATTCTGAAGGAGTAAGTCTTGCTCAGACAATCGCTATCGGCGATGGTGCGAACGATTTAGGAATGCTTGAAATAGCGGGACTAGGAATTGCATTTAACGCAAAGCCTGCCGTACGAGCAGCAGCAAGCAGCTCGATTAACTCCCCTTACTTAGATTCCGTTCTTTATCTCATGGGAATAACGCGCGAGGAAATAGAGAGCGCAGACGGCTCTAAATAAATTTTTCTACAGTCGACAGGCGTGGATATCAGTTACCAAAATTCCCCGTGCTCCTACCGCCCAAAGTTCATCCATTATTCGATTAATGTCTGATCGCTTAACCATTGCACGAACCGCATTCCAATCCGATTTCTGCAGTGGTGAAATCGTCGGAGATTCGATTCCTGGAGTTAGTGCACATGCGCTCTCTAAATCAGCGCTCTTCACATCGTAATCGACTAAAACATATTGTCTTGCAATTACAACTCCGCTAAGTCTTCGAATTAAAGTTTCTATAGTTTTCGAATTCGCCGAACCATTCCGAGTGATCAGTACAGCTTCGCTTTCAAGAAGTACTTCTCCAAAAGTAGATAGCCCAGCTGCTCTCAGAGTTCCACCAGTAGACACAACATCGGCGATTACATCGGCAACGCCCAATCTAATCGAACTTTCAACAGCGCCATCTAGTCGAACAATATCCGCCGCCATATTCTTCGCCTTCAAATAACCCGCAAGTAATCCAGGATAAGCAGTCGCGATTCTTTTTCCTGCAAGATCTTTCTCGCCCAACTTTGCTTCAGTAGGTCCTGCAAATCGGAATGTGCTTCTACCAAAATTCAGTTCGAGGATTTCACTTGCGTCAGCGCCAGAATCAATAAGAAGATCTCTTCCGGTAATACCAGCTTCCAACTCTCCACTGCCGACATAAACCGCGATATCTCTAGGGCGAAGATAATAAAATTCAACATCGTTATCTGGATCTATCAAAACCAAGTCACGCATATCGCTGCGTTGGCGATAACCAGCCTCCTTCAGCATCAAAGCCGAAGATTCAGCGAGCGAGCCCTTATTTGGAACAGCTATTCGAAGAGTCACAGATTTCCTAACTATAGATTCTTGTATACGTCATCTAATTTGATGCCGCGAGAAATCATCAAAACCTGAAGGTGATACAGAAGCTGGCTAATTTCAAGGGCTAGTTCAGAATCACTCTGATATTCGGCAGCAATCCAAACCTCACCCGCTTCTTCAATTATCTTTTTTCCGATCGTATGAACACCAGCGTCTAATTCACGTACGGTCCCCGAATCGAGCGGTCTTGATTTAGCAATTTCGTTAAGTTCTAACCAAAGCGATTCGAAATTCTTCATGGTTGATTTTAACCTAGTTGGGGAGGCTCTTGCAGATTAATTAGAATTAGCAGCAGCTCGCAATAAGTCCACCATTTCACCTGGATTAGAGGCTTTAAATACCGCGCTCCCCGCAACAAAGGTATCTGCACCCGCCTCGTTCGCCTTAGAAATTGTCTCTAATGAAATTCCACCGTCAACTTGCAACCAGATTTTGCCAAGATGTTTCGAATCAATCTCGCGTCTTGCCTGCGCAACTTTGGGCATCATATTCTCCATAAAACTCTGACCACCAAAGCCGGGTTCTACCGTCATAATCAAAACCATGTCTATCTGATCCAAATACGGCGCGATATTTACAAAATCGGTCGCAGGCTTTAACGCGATACCTACTCTAGAACCCTGGTCATGGATTCGATTAATTGTGGCTCGTGGATCCAAACTCGCTTCAAAATGAAATGTGACACTTGCTGCACCAGCTTTAGCGAATAAATGCGCTTGCTCATCAGGATCTGCAATCATCAAATGCGCATCTACAGGAAGTGCCGAATCTGAAATAATTTTTGTTGATTCCAGTAAGTCAAAAGTTAGATTAGGTACGAAAATATTATCCATAACGTCTAGGTGCAACATATCGGACTGTTCGGAAATCCGCGCTATTTCAGCGGCAAGATTACTTCGATCTGCGTTGAGAATGCTTGGGCAGATTCGTTTCATGCGGCTATTCTAGTTTGATATTCACATCGGTTTTTGAAGCAACGCCATGAACATCGAATCAGTTCCATCCTCATGGGTCCACAACTGCAATGAGCCATCAGGGTTTACTCCAGTGGCGCCCGCTGGCGAGAACTTCGAAATATCCAGAAGCATCAGATCTTTATGGCGATACATTGCATCCAATACCTGCCCCTTTGTTTCGGCGAGCAATGGCGAGCAGGTAGCGAAACCAATAATTCCACCTGGATTTAACATTTGATATGCCGAATCGATCAAATCACGTTGAAGCGGTAGAAGTTCTTTCAAATCGTTGATTGAGCGACGCCATCTAGCTTCCGGTCTGCGTCGTAGAGCGCCTAATCCAGAACATGGCGCATCAATCAAGATGCGATCATAATTTGATCCGAAGCTTTGAAAATTACGGCCGTCGTGAATTGTAATTTTTTCTCGCGGTACAACTCTCGCAACCAATTCGGCGCGGTGTTCGCTGGGTTCATTAGCCGTGAAATTACTTCCGGAATTTTCAACTTCTAATAAATTATTGAGAAGTGCAGCCTTACCACCAGGGCCAGCACAGAGATCAAGCCAACTCTGTGAAGTTGCATCCTTGGTTGCGAAGAAAATTTCAGCTATAAGTTGGGAGCCAACATCTTGGATACCTGCTCTCTTATCCTTAATCGCTGGATATTCATTAGGCAGATGATCTGAAAGAATTGAATAGGTTCCAATCGCTAGTTTTTCGCCACCTACGGCAAGAATCTCTGCGACTGTAGATTTGCCAGGCCAGGCCACGATGTGCGGCGCCACTGGAATATTGTTAATTTGTAAGAGTTCTGTAACAGCTGGCCAATCCTTAAGCTGATCGTAATAAGCAGAAATAATCCAAGTTGGGTGAGAATATAAGATTGAAAGTTTCTCTAAATCACTGATATTCGGATCTTCTTGCAAACGCGAGTAAATCTCGGAGTCGGCAGATATTGCCCGCAAAATTGCATTTACATAACTTGCTTTGGACTCCCCAGCAACTGCCCGTGCAATCTCCACCGTTTCACCAACCGCTGCGTGAATCGGAACTCGCATCTCGAAAATCTGATGGATGCCCATTCGCAGCAGATCAACTATCTTTTCATCCAACTCGCTTAAAGCTCGATCCGCTTTTACCGAAATCGCAAAGTCGTGCTTGCCTTGCATTCGCAGAGTGCCGTATACCAACTCGGTTGCAAAGGCCCGGTCCCGTAAATCCAACTCTGAATTATCCAATAATTCTGGAAGTCGTAGATTCGCATAAGCACCGCCACGATTAACTTGGCTTATGGCATCGAATGCAAGCAGTCGAGCTGGGTTGGGTTTAGGTTTTGAATAAATCTTGCTATTCAAATTTGGCACCCGGGGCAAGTCTGGCGCCTCTTGCAAAATCCGCACCCGACATTCTTTTCTTACCTGCAGGGATAACCTCCGCAATTTCTACAACGCTATCCCCGGTTCGGATTAATAATTTATCTTCAGCAAGTTCAATCTCGCCAGCTTGATTTAGCTTATTAGTGGCGAGCACTTCGTGCAGTCCATAGAGCGAAATTCGCTCACCATTGAAAGTACTCCAAATACCAGGGTTATCCGAGAGCGCTCGATCTTGTCTTAAAATGTTTTCAGTTGGGTTTTTCCAAACAATTTTGCCCATATCCTTCGAAATCTTCGGCGCAAGAGTCGCACCAGTCAGAGGTTGTGGAGTTGCTCGAACTTTTCCGATTGTAGAAATAACTTCCAAGATATCAGGAGCGGCCAACTTGCCTAATTTTTCTAACAAAATTGGCGTTGTATCTGTTTCATTAATGTTTACCTCTTTACTTAAGTAAACCGGGCCTGTATCCATACCCTTATCTAATTTGAAAATCGTATAACCGGTGGTTGTTTCGCCATTCAAAATCGCCCACTGTACCGGAGCCGCGCCACGTAACTTTGGGAGAATTGAAAAATGCAGATTTATCCAACCAAAGCGTGGACCATGTAATAGTTCGACAGGAATTAATCTTCCATATGCAACGGTAACAATTAGTTGAGGTTGTGCTGCTAAAAGATGGCGATTCAACTCTGAAGTATCAGCTGGTTTGGCTACATCCAAACCTTTTTCCTCGGCCCACTTTGCAAGATCGTTTGAGTCAATTTTCTTGCCGCGACCAGTCGGTTTATCAGGATTGGTGATTATGGAACCAAGAGTGTGTTCCGAAGCCATGATTGCTTCGATAACAGGAATTGAAACCAATGATGAGGACGCTACGGAAAGTTGCATATTAAAGCGCCTGACCATTTGTTGCATGGGGGCTAAATTTTATAATTGGAGTATTTCCTAAATCTGTAGCTTGCGCGAACCAATCAGAATTCCTGATATCTGCCATTGCCAATTTGCGTTCGGGGGTCAATAGCCGATCAATAAAAACTATCCCGTTCAGGTGATCTGTTTCGTGTTGCAAGACGCGGGCTAATAGCTCGGTTCCTTCTATCGTGACCGGCTCGCCGTGCATATTGAAACCTTTAGCAACCGCTTTAAAGGAACGTGGTGTTTCATAAACTAAACCAGGGAAACTCAGGCAACCTTCTTCGCCGTCCTGCAACTCTTCCGATAAATCTAGGGTGGGATTAATTAGATGCCCATCTCCCTCCTCTATATCCCAAACAAACACTTGAAGCGAAACCCCAATCTGTGGGGCTGCTAATCCTGCGCCGGGTGCGTCATGCATAGTTTCGGTTAAATCACTAACTAAATTTCGTAACTCTTTATCAAAGACAGTAACCAAACCCGCAGGAGTTGTTAAAACGGGATCTCCAAATAAACGTATCGGTTGTACTGGCACCTGCGAATTCTATTCCAACGGCTAGGTATTTGCCTAAATAGCGAATGGATCCATTCTAATCTGGAACGAGGTAAGACCCTTTATTCCACGATATCGAGCCAAGTCACGTAGAAAATCAGAAAAATCTTTAGAGTCCACAATATTTGCGCGCAGTATTAATCTAGATTGAGATTTACCGGTCTCTGATTTATCAAGCAAAGGTTGAACTGCAACAGTATGCAAAAGCGAATTATCTTCGAGCTGCGTCGCAAGTTGTCTGATTGCCGCGCTCTCCCCTGAAACTATCGCTATTCTGGTGAAAGGCGGAAGTTTCAAAACTTCGCGATCTTTTATTTCTAAAAGCGCTGCATCGTAAGCATCTGCGCGAATAAGCTGTTGAGAAATCGGATGGTTCGATTCCAAATCCACGAAAATTCTGGAACCTTTATCACCGCGTACTCGAATTAGATTTTCGAAAAG
>CANKCX010000030.1 GCA_947480375.1 Actinomycetota bacterium | reverse complement strand
GGTTTTGGTGGCGGTTGTCTACCCAAAGATATCCGCGCATTCATGGCACGTGCTGGCGAACTTGGAGCAGATCAAGCACTCGAGTTCTTACGCGAAATTGATTCAATTAATCTAAGAGCAAGACAACGCGTTATTGAATTAGTTCGCAAAGATTTATCAGACAATTTAACTGGCAAGAAGATTGCAGTACTTGGTGCGGCATTCAAACCAGATAGCGATGATGTTCGCGATTCCCCAGCTTTAGATATTGCTGCACAAATTGCAGCAGCAGGTGCGACTGTAACTATTCATGATCCAAAGGCAATCGAGCCTGCGAAGAAGAGATTCCCGGCACTTGGCTTTGCTGAAAAGATTGAAGATGCACTGGCAGGTGCTGATTTAGTTCTTCACTTAACCGAGTGGAAGGTTTATCGCGAACTTGATCCAGCAAAAATGAAATCTTTAGTTGCCAACCCAATAATTATTGATGGCCGCAACGCGCTCGATCGTGAGGCCTGGATTGCTGCTGGCTGGAAATTTAGAGCACTGGGGCGAGCCAATTAACCAAGATGAAATCATCGACATCGTTCTAGGTTTAAAAACTTGGGCAGTTGTTGGTCTTGGGAATAATCCAGAACGTGCAGCATTTGGGGTTGCAAAATTACTTCAAGATCGTGGACACAAAATTATTCCGGTTTACCCAAGAGCTGAAATAGTGCATGGTGAAATCGGATACAAATCACTTGCGCAGATTCCAGAACAAGTTGATGTAGTTGATTGTTTTGTTAATTCAAACTTAGTTGGAAAAGTTGTTGATGAAGCGATAGCTATTGGAGCTAAGGCAGTTTGGTTGCAACTTAGAGTTATTGATGAGGACGCAATTAACCGAGCTAAAGAAGCTGGCTTGTATACCGTTATGGATCGCTGCCCTGCTATTGAATACCGAGCTCGAGGTTAAATAGTTTTAATCTTATTAAATTTAAAAGACCAGATTCCCAGGGCGATTACAACTAGCGCTGTTGCATAACAGAGCGCGGCATAAGAGAACAGCCCAATTATTACTCCCCCTACTGCAGCACCACCAGCGCCCATTAAATTCATTACTAAATCGCTTGCGCCTTGAGTTGAAGGTCGCATATCAATACTTACGGTTTCAGATAAAAGAGTCGAACCTGCGATTAACGTGAATGACCAACCTAATCCAAGTAGGAAAAGACCTATTCCAAGTGTGAACGAATCGTGGTGTGGAGCGAGACCAGAAATAAGAGCAGATGCAATCAAAATTAGAATTCCAATTTGAATCGTTTTGATTCGACCAATTTTGTCGCTTATTGAACCAACAATCGGAGAAAATGCATACATACCAAGAACATGAACGCTGATTACAAAGCCAATTATTCGAAGCGTTACATCAAAGTGCGCCATATGCACTGGCGTCATAACCATGATTGAAACCATTGCGAGATGCCCAATAGCAACTGACGCAATTGCGAAAAGCGCAACTGGATATTCACGAATATGGGCAAGGGCAGCACGAGTGGTTTCTCGCTTCTTCTGTGATTGCCCATCTTCAGTTTTATTGGCAGTTAGATATGGATCGGGTTTCAAGAACAATTGAATTACCACGACCGCAAAAAATAAGGTTGTGGCAGCTATAAAATATGGCCCAACGAGCTTTGGTAGTCCAAAGATTTCTGCGAATTTGCCTGAGGGCTCCATTAAATTCGGTCCGGTAACTGCCCCGATAGTTGATCCCCAAACCACAAAGGATAAATTTTTGGATCTATTTTCTGGCGTAGCTAAATCAATTGCCGCAAATCTTGCTTGATATCCGGAAGCAGATGCCGCACCAACCATAAATGCGCCAAGCAACATAAAAAATAGAATTCCTTGAGCGCCTCCGAAAATTGCGAGTATGGCTCCGATTACGCCAACGCTATATCCAACAGTGAGAGCTAAACGACGCCCACCATTTTGAGTAAGTCTGGCTAACGGAAGCGCCATTACAGCGGCTCCTAGTACCGAGGTTGTTTGCGCTAAACCTGACAATCCCTCAGATTTTGTAATTGATGCAACTAGTAAAGAGCCAGCGGCAACAGTTCCGGCAACACCAACACCATTTAAGACTTGTGCAATTCCTAATACTCGAACAATTCTTCTTTGGTGTAATTCCAGTGAATATTTCTTCATGTAGCTCGGTTAGAAACCGGTTTTTTGATTGCGGCGAGAGTTTAGATTTGCGCCTTTTTCTTTAGCTTCAGAATTAATCTTGCTTAGTTCTGCGCTAACTTTCTTAGATATTTCTTCATCACTAATTCCTAGAATTCTGGCAGCAAGTAGACCTGCATTCTTTGCATTCCCAACTCCAACAGTCGCGACGGGAACTCCGGCAGGCATTTGAACGATTGAAAGAAGTGAATCCATTCCATCCAAATTCTTCAATGGAACCGGGACTCCGATAACTGGAAGCGTTGTCAGTGATGCCACCATTCCAGGTAAATGTGCCGCCCCACCTGCGCCCGCAATAATTACTTTGTAACCCTTTGATTTTGCGCTTTGTGCAAACTCAACCATTTCAATTGGCATACGGTGGGCTGAAACAACATCAGCAGAATAAGTAATACCAAGTGCTTCTAAAGTCTTTGCCGCATCTTCCATTACCGGCCAATCAGAATCTGAACCCATGATTATTGCTACATCACTCATCAATAACTCCATTCATGTAGTCAACGGCATGGGCAACTTCTTGCTGCAATTGTAGAAGATTCTCGCCGCACATAGTTACATGGCCGATCTTGCGACCAGGCTTAACATCTTTGCCATATTGGTGGAATTTAAGTCCGGGAGTTCGTGCCATCAAGTGCAGATAAGGGCGATACATATCGCTCTTATCGCCGCCTAAGACATTTCCCATGACGGCATATTTGCTTCGCATTGCGGTGCTTCCGAGTGGCAGATCTAAAATTGCGCGAAGGTGTTGTTCAAACTGACTTGTTTCTGATCCTTCGATACTCCAATGACCAGAATTATGCGGCCGTAGCGCAAGTTCATTTATAAAGAAATCTTCGCCGACAATAAATATTTCAACTGCCATGACTCCTACAAGTGAAATTCCTGCAGCAATTTCTAGAGCAGCTGCCTGAACCTTTGCAGATAGTGAATCGGAAATTTCTGGAACTGGTGTAACCGTAGAAGTACAAATTCCATCACTCTGAATAGTTAAAGTCGCTGGCCAAGTTGCCGCTTGATTATGTGGCGATCTTGCAACCATTACTGAAATTTCATAATCAAAAGCTAACTTCTCTTCTAAGAGCAACGTACCGGTCTTCTTGTAAAGATCTTGGAGTTCGGATGGTGATTGAATTACAAATACTCCTCGGCCGTCGTAGCCACCAGCAGGAAGTTTGGCGATTAATGGAAATTCAATTTGTACTTCGCCGCCATCGTATTTCTGCCACTTTGGGTTCGGTAAATTTAACTCGGTAATTTTCTTTCGCATCTCTAACTTATCTTGCGAATAGGTAAAGGATTCTGATCTTGGGTATACCTTCACGCCGGCAGCTTCTACGGCTTTTATGACGCTTTGCGGAACTAGCTCGTGTTCAAAAGTTAGGACGTCGCACTCTTTAGCGAATGCAAGTACTGATTCAACGTTTGTGTAATCCCCCAAGACAAAATGGGTAACTTGGGCTGCCGAATCATTTGGGATTGCCGCAAAAACTCTAAAATCTAAACCTAAATCATTTGCTGGAACTGCCATCATCCGGGCAAGTTGGCCGGCACCAATAACACCGACTCTAGGAAAGCTCACTGGGAAAGTTTACTGTCCAGATGTATTACATCTCCAACTGTGATTATCTGGCCGTTATCAAGGTGAAGCGCACCTGTTGAATCAATATCGACTGCTGTGGCTTCGACGTTTATTCCGCCAGGTAGTTCAACTCTGACGCTTTTACCAAGGGTTGCACTGGTCTCTCGATAGAAGGCCAAAACATCTTCGCCGTTCTCCCAGTTAATTAGTGCTGAACTTAGATTATTTAAGATTGCCGCCAATAAATCATTTCGATCTATTTGCTTTTCGGTTGTTAGAAAAATTGAGGATGCATGTGGAACCGGAAGTTCGGCCTGATTCATTGAAACATTTATTCCGACACCAACAATCACGCCTTCGCCAAATTTTTCTGCAAGTAATCCAGCTACTTTGTAATCGCCGTAGACGATGTCATTTGGCCACTTACATTTAAAATTATTAGAATCCGTAATCTCATTAATAGTTTTTGCGACACTTGATCCAACAAGTAATGAAAGATAACCAAGTTTGGCAATATCAACCTTGGGTTCAACATAAAATGAAAATAGAAGTGCACTTGATTTTGCTGCAATAAATGTGCGATCTAATCTGCCACGACCAGCACTTTGATACTCGGCAGTAATTACATCGCCAACTTTAGGAATACTGGTGCGTAAATAATTTTGCGTTGAATCAATCTCGTCTATAACTGATACCCGCCAGTAGCCACCACGTAGCGCGCCTGCAATTGCATTTGCGTTCAATAGTTCTTGCTTCACTGGCTGACTCATTTCAATTATCTTTGTAGGAATTTTCTGCTGGAACTAGTAACCTACGTCCGTGACTGATGATATTCGTACAACAGCCGAAAAGATTGCTGATCTCCGCAGACGTCGTTTGCAAGCTGAAACGAACGGTACGCCAGAGGCAATTGAGAAGCGACATGCGCAGGGAAAGTTAACCGCGCGCGAGCGAATTGCACGTCTTGTTGATCCAGGTTCATTTGTCGAGATGGATGCATTTTCACGCCATCGCTCATCTAATTTTGGAATGGATAAGAACCGAATCTACGGTGATGGTGTTGTAACTGGACACGCAACTGTCGATGGTCGAGCAATTGCGATTTATTCACAAGACTTCTTAACTTTCGGTGGCAGTCTCGGAGAAGTTGTTGGCGAAAAGATTGTAAAAGTTATGGAGTTCGCACTTAAGAGCGGTATTCCGATAGTTGGAATGAATGATTCTGGTGGCGCAAGAATTCAAGAGGGTGTTGCATCACTTAGCCAATATGGCGAAATCTTTAAGAGAAATGTTCGGGCTTCTGGTGTTATTCCCCAGATCTCTTTGATCCTTGGTCCAACTGCGGGTGGTGCAGTTTATTCACCAGCAATCACTGACTTCGTAATTATGGTTAATGAAACTTCTCAAATGTTTATTACTGGTCCAGATGTAATTAAGGCTGTTACCGGTGAAGAAGTAGGCATGGAAGAACTTGGTGGCGCTCGTACACACAACACCAAAACTGGAAATTCGCATTACCTTGCTGACAGCGAAGACGATGCAATTGATTACGTGAAAGCCCTTCTCTCATATTTGCCAAGTAACAACATGGATGAATCTCCAGTTCTGCCGGCAACCGAAAGCAGCGATATTTCACCATCTGATCGCGCACTTGATTCATTGATTCCAGATAATCCAAACAAGCCTTATGACATGAAGGTGCTTGTTGAAGCAATCTTGGATGAAGCTGATTTCCTTGAAGTTCACACACTTTATGCACCAAATATTTTGGTTGGATTTGGTCGCGTTGAAGGTCATTCAGTTGGAATCATTGCGAACCAACCACAAGCCCTTGCCGGAACTCTTGATATTGCTGCAAGCGAGAAAGCCGCACGTTTTGTTCGTACATGTGATGCTTTTGGTATTCCCGTTATTACTTTGGTCGATGTTCCAGGATTCTTACCCGGAACCGAACAAGAATGGAACGGAATTATTCGCCGCGGCGCAAAATTGCTTTATGCATATGGCGAAGCAACCGTGCCGCTAATTACCATTATTACTCGTAAAGCTTATGGCGGTGCCTACATTGTCATGGGGTCAAAGCATTTAGGTGCAGATGTAAATCTTGCATGGCCAACTGCGCAGATCGCAGTTATGGGAGCCCAAGGTGCCGTAAATATTCTGCACCGTAAAGAGTTAGCTGATGCCAAAGACCCTGATTCAAAGCGCAAAGAGCTAATTGAAGATTATGAAGAAACACTTTTGAATCCTTATATTGCGGCTGACCGCGGATTCATAGATGCAGTTATTGAACCTCAAGAAACTCGCCACCAAATTGTTAAGGCCCTAAATGCGCTTCGCAACAAGCGCGTTGCACTTCCTCCGCGTAAGCATGGAAATATTCCGCTCTAATGAATACTAAATTTACGATTTTGAATGGAACGCCGAACGATAAAGAGCTCGCAGCTTTAGAAAAAGCGCTACCGACTCCAGTTGTTAAGAAGGTTGAAACCGCAAGTCTCTGGCGCAAGTCTCAGATTCGCCAACCTCTGCCACGTAAGTGGGGTCAAAGCTTCTAATGTCTGATTCAAGAAATGTAGTTTTGGCATCAGCATCACCTTCGCGCAAACGCCTTCTAGAATCGAGCGGTATTTCTGCTGAAATTATGGTCAGTGGCGTAGATGAAGAAGATCCTAAATTAACTGCGCTAGCACCACGTGAAATGGTTATTGCACTTGCAATCTTGAAAGCTCACACCATCAAAGAGTTAGTAGGAAACGATCACCTAATTATTGGTTGCGATTCCACCTTCGAATTTAATGGAAAATCTTTTGGTAAGCCGCTTACTCCAGAACTAGCTACAGCACGTTGCAAAGAGCTTCGTGGAAACTTTGGTTATCTACATACTGGGCACTGCATTATCGATACCAAGAAAGGTATTGAAATAAGCGATGTTTCTACCTCTAAAGTTTTCTTTGCCGATATTACTGATGCAGAAATTGCTGGTTATGTTGCAACCGGAGAACCACTTAATGTTGCTGGTGGTTTCACGCTAGATGGGCTCAGCGCACCATTCATCTCAAGAATTGAAGGCGACCCTTCAGGAATCATCGGACTTTCACTTCCACTTTTGCGTCGCGCAATAAACTCATTAGGACTTTCCTGGAATTCGCTAGCTAAATCGGCGGTGAATGCATGAAGGCAGTATTAATCGCTAACCGTGGCGAAATTGCAGTACGCGTTGCTCGTGCGGCTCGTGACCATGGGATTAAATCAATAGCTATTTATTCAGATGAAGATCGCACCTCCCTCCATGTTGCTACAGCTGATGAGGCCTATGCGCTTCACGGTTTATCTGCAGCTGAAACTTATTTAGATCAGAATAAAATTATTGATATTGCCAAGAAATCTGGCGCAGATGCAGTTCACCCGGGATATGGCTTCCTCTCAGAGAATGCTGATTTCGCAGATAAAGTTATCGCTGCCGGATTAATTTGGATTGGGCCTCCACCAAGTGCAATTAGATTGCTTGGCGACAAAGTTTCAGCAAGAAAAATTGCAGCCGAAGTTGGCGCACCGTTAGTTGCAGGCACCATTGATCCAGTTGATACTCCTGAAGAGATTGTGCAATTCGCAAAGGAACATGGATTGCCAGTTGCAATCAAGGCGGCACATGG
>CANKCX010000029.1 GCA_947480375.1 Actinomycetota bacterium | reverse complement strand
TTTGTGACTGGTGTGGTTAAGCGCTTCATCCAAACTGGGTCGATAATTTCTTTAGCGCCGGCTTGGCCACCATTTAACATTGTCAATCCAACCTTTGCATAATCGCGGGCACTTGCATTGAAACAGCAGAAAGTTTTTTCAGTTCCACCCACGCGGTCAACATTCCATGTTGCTGGATACTTTGCGCCAATAGGTTGCCAAACATTCTTACTGAAATAATCTGCAACTGTTGTTCCAGTAATTGCTTTAATAATCATGCCCAGCATTTGAGTATCGACACTTCGGTATTCGGATTTACTTCCTGGTTCGAAAGCCATTTTGCGGTTGTGTTTCATAAACCAATCGATATCCGTAGTCGCATACATCTGCGCGATTGCAACGCCCCATCCAGATGGTCCGGTTGGGTAATTATCAGAAACACCAACACCGCTCTGCATATCTAGCAGGCTTTGCACGGTGACACGATCGAATGAGGTTCCAGTTTTTAACTCTGGGAAATACTTAATAAAGGTATCGCTCTCTTTCAATTTACCTTGAGCAATCAATTGACCAGCAATAATTGCGGTCATTGTCTTGGCCATGGAATATGAAGGAAGTTGCGATGATTCGCTAAAGCCCTTGTTGTAATACTCGTAAGTGATTACGCCATTTCGTACTATTAGAAAAGCATTTGTATTTGTTCGATCTAGAAAGTCTTGCCACTTGATTTGCTTGCCCTTCCAAGTAACAGTTTCTGGGGCGGTCTCCGAACTTGTTGGCCATTCAATTGGTGTGGCCGAAGGTTCGATGGTGTGCCATGGCATAAGCGTTGGCGTCTTTGAAGCAGGTGCTAATCCCAGTTTTATTGCCGCTATCGGATTTGGATAATGAATAAATCGCGTGAAACCAGTTAAGGCAACACCTAGGGCAACAACAATAATTAAGGTATTTCGTAGCACTCGCAATAAACGTCTCATGAGAGAAGGGTAGAAGGCTCTAGGCTAGGAACATGGAAGCCACCGCGATTATTAATGAACTAGCTGAAAAAGCTCGGTTGGCTGCGCGCACCTTAATTGCAGCAAGTGATAGCGATCGGGTTGAAGCTTTATCGCGGATTGCTGATGAATTAAGCGCAAGTGAAGTCGAAATTTTGGCGGCAAATGCCCAAGATATGACGAATGCGAAGAGTGAAGGCATGGCTGAATCCATGCAAGATCGATTACTACTAACTGCTGCGCGAGTTCATGGAATGGCAGATGGAACCCGACAAGTTTCAAAGCTGCCCAGTCCACTTGGAAAAACTTTGCGCGAAAGTACTTTAGAAAATGGACTTCATCTAAAACAAATCTCGGTTCCATTTGGCGTCGTTGGAATGGTTTACGAAGCTCGTCCAAATGTAACTGTCGATGCTGCCGTGATTCTATTGATGTCTGGAAATGCGGCCCTACTTCGCGGTTCATCAAGTGCCGCAAAGAGTAATGAAGTCTTAGTGAATGTAATGCGTCGCGCCTTGGCCAAGACAAATATTTCGCCAGAAGTTATCCAATTAGTTCCTTCAAATGATCGCTCTACAGTTGCGGCGCTATTACATGCTCGGGGCAAAGTTGATTTAGTAATTCCGCGGGGAAGTGCGGCGCTAATTAGAACTGTTGTCGATGATTCGACTGTGCCAACAATCGAAACTGGCGCTGGCGTCTGTCACGTTTATGTAGATTCTGATGCAGATTTAGCCAAAGCGCTTCCAATTGTTTTGAATTCAAAGACTCATCGACCAAGTGTTTGCAATGCAGCCGAAACGCTTTTGGTACACGAGAGCGTTGCCGCAAAATTCTTGCCAAGCGCACTTGCCGCCCTGCAAGATGCAAAGGTTAAATTAAATGTTGACTCTGCTGTTGCCGCAATTGCCGCCGCAAATAATATTGATGTGTCGAAAGCCCAAGAGAGCAACTGGTCAACCGAATATAACTCTCTAGAAATGAATGTGGCAGTTGTTCCGAATTTATTAGCGGCATCTGATCACATCGCTAAATATGGAACCAAACATACTGAAGCCATTGTTACGGAATCCGAAGCAAATGCAGCGAAATTCATCGCCTTGAGTGATTGCGCAGCAGTGATGGTTAATGCATCTACTCGATTTACCGATGGCGAACAGATGGGGTTTGGCGCCGAAATCGGGATCTCGAATCAGAAGCTTCATGCCCGTGGCCCAATGGGTCTTGAACAAATGACCACAACAACTTGGATTGTTACTGGCTCTGGCCAAATCCGCGCATAACTTCAATTTATTAGTACCCACTTCCTCGCGATAAGGTTCGACTATGGCCGCAATTTCTCGTGATGATGTCGCACACCTAGCAAAGCTCGCACGAGTCGAAATGACTCCAGACGAACTTGATCACATGGCCACCGAACTTGATCAAATCTTGGGCGCGGTTAAGCGAGTGCAAGAAGTTGCTACTGCAGATATTGCTCCGACATCTCATCCACTTTCAATGTCAAATGTATTTCGCGATGATGTAGTTAAGCCAAGTCTTACAAATGAAGAGGCCCTTTCAGGCGCACCAGCCAAGGCTGAAGATCGTTTTAAAGTTCCACAAATTCTTGGTGAAGAATGACAAATATTCATTCAACCGCTGCCGAGATGGCCAGCGCACTTGCTACAAAAGAGATCTCTTCAGTCGAATTAACTAAGCAACATCTTGATCGTATTTCTGCTGTCGATGGCAAGATTCACGCTTTCCTACATGTCGATTCCGAAGGTGCAATTGCACAAGCCGAAGCTATCGATGCAAAGCGCGCAGCTGGCGAAAAACTCGCACCACTTGCTGGTGTTCCAATTGCAGTAAAAGATATTTTGGCGCAGAAAGGAATCCCAACTACTGCGGGTTCAAAGATTCTTGAAGGCTGGCGTCCACCATACGACTCAACAGTTGTCGCAAAGTTAAAAGCTGCAGGTGTTGTAATCCTTGGTAAAACTAATATGGATGAATTCGCAATGGGTTCATCAACTGAAAATTCTGCTTATGGCACAACACAAAACCCTTGGGATTTAACTCGAACACCAGGTGGTTCAAGTGGAGGATCTGCAGCAGCAGTTTCTGCTTTCGAAGCGCCACTAGCAATTGGTACTGATACCGGCGGATCAATTCGCCAACCTGCTGCTTTGACCGGAATCGTCGGTGTGAAACCAACTTACGGCGGTGTTTCTCGCTATGGCGTTATTGCTTATTCTTCAAGCCTTGATCAAGTTGGACCATTTGGTCGAACCGTTTTAGATACTGCGCTGCTTCACGAAGTTATTGCCGGACATGATGAAAGAGATTCAACAAGTATCAATGCACCGGTTCCACAAGTTGTTGCAGCTGCGAAGAAGCTTGATGTTAAAGGAATGAAGATTGGTGTTATCAAAGAGTTAAGTGGTTCTGGTTTTCAAGCAGGAGTAAGTGCACGAATTAACGAGTCTCTCGAACTTCTTGTTGCTGCTGGTGCTGAAATTGTTGAAGTTTCCTGCCCTAATTTTGAATACGCTCTTGCTGCCTATTACTTAATTGCACCATCAGAAGCATCATCAAACCTGGCCCGCTTTGATTCAATGCGATATGGATTACGCGTTGGCGATGACGGAAGTAAAGGCGCCGAAGAAGTTATGAGTGCGACCCGCGAAGCTGGATTTGGTAGCGAAGTGAAACGCCGAATCATTCTTGGAACTTATGCACTTTCTTCTGGTTATTACGATGCTTATTACGGATCTGCGCAAAAAGTTCGCACATTAGTTAAACAAGATTTCGAAAAAGCCTTTGCGAAAGCAGATGTTTTGGTATCACCAGTAACGCCAACAACAGCATTCAAGATTGGCGAGAAGAGCAACGATCCAGTTGCAATGTACCTAAGTGATATCGCTACTATCCCAGTAAATATGGCTGGTATTGGTGGAATGAGTCTTCCGGTTGGTCTTGCCGAAGAAGACGGCTTACCTGTTGGCTTACAAATCATGGCGCCACTTATGCAAGACGATCGTTTTTATCGCGTTGGTGGCACCTTGGAAGCTGCACTGCTTTCAAAGTGGGGTAAGCCAATTCTTTCGAACGCCCCAGATTTGATGGTGCAAAAATGACCCTTGATTACAAAGGTGCAACCGAAAAATACGAGCCAACACTTGGCTTGGAAGTTCACGTTGAATTAAATACAAATTCCAAGATGTTCTGTTCATGTGCAACTGAATTCGGAGCCGAACCAAATACTCAAACCTGTCCGGTATGTCTCGGTCTTCCAGGTGCGCTTCCTGTTGTGAATGGGAAAGCGATCGAAAGCACAATACTTATTGGTCTCGCCCTTAACTGTTCAATCGCGCCATATAGCCGCTTTGCTCGTAAGAATTATTTCTATCCTGATATGCCAAAGAATTTCCAGACATCACAGTACGACGAACCTATTTGTGTTGATGGATATCTAGATGTCGAAATCGAAACCGATGAAGGTCCAAAGGTTTTCCGAGTTGATATCGAACGTGTTCATATGGAAGAGGACACTGGTAAATCACTTCACGTCGGTGGTTCAACTGGGCGAATTCATGGGGCCGAATATTCATTGCTTGACTACAACCGTGCCGGAATTCCACTTGTAGAAATCGTAACCAGAATTATTCCGGGAACTGGAAAGTATGCGCCTCAAGTTGCTCGGGCATATGTAACCCAACTTCGCGACATCCTTCGTTCACTTGGCGTAAGCGATGTAAAGATGGAACAGGGATCACTTCGTTGTGATGCCAACGTTTCACTCGCCCCAATCGGAAGTGGTTTACTCGGCACCCGAAGTGAAACTAAGAATGTAAATTCATTGCGTTCTGTTGAACGTGCACTTACTGGCGAAATTGAACGCCAAGCAAATCGCTTAGAAGCTGGCGAACGCATTATTCAAGAGACTCGTCACTTCTTGGAAGAGAGTGGTTTGACTCGTCCAGGTCGTTCGAAAGAACAAGCCGAGGATTATCGTTATTTCCCAGAACCAGATTTGGTTCCAGTGACTCCTGATGCAAAATGGATTGAAGAACTTCGAGCTAAATTGCCAGAAAATCCGGCAGATCGTCGCAAGCGTTTGCAGAAAGAGTGGAACGTTCCTGATTCAGAGATGAATTCACTTATCAATGCCGAACTTGTTGATGTTGTTGAAGAGACAATCAAACTTGGCGCCGAACCAACTCGTGCCCGTACTTGGTGGCTTGGTGAAATCTCACGTCTTGCAAACGAGAAAGAAGTTGCCCCAACTTCATTAATTACAACTGCATTTGTTGCTGAAATTATTGCGCTAATAACCAGTGGAGATCTGACAGATAAATTGGCACGCCAAGTTGTTGAAGGTGTTGTAAATGGCGAAGGTTCGCCTAAGCAAGTAATTGAAAAGCGCGGCTTGAAAGTTGTATCAGATGATTCTGCACTTATGGTTGCAATCGAAGCTGCAATTGCGGCCCAGCCTGATACTGCGGAACGAATCCGTGGTGGAAATATTCCAGCTGCGGGTGCATTGATTGGCGCTGTCATGAAGGCGACCGGCGGCCAAGCTGATGCAGCGAAGGTTCGTGAATTATTATTGAAGCACCTAGGTCAAGGATAGGAATATCAAATGAGTAATTCCATGAAGCCTCGTTCCGGTCTTGTTACTGATGGCATGGAACGCGCACCAGCACGTGGCATGTTACGTGCAGTTGGAATGGGCGATGACGATTGGGTCAAGCCACAAATTGGTATTGCATCTTCTTGGAATGAAATCACACCTTGCAATCTCTCGCTTGATCGATTGGCTAAAGCATCACGCAAGGGCGTAATTGAAGCCGGTGGATTCCCAATGCAATTTGGAACCATCTCTGTTTCAGATGGAATTTCAATGGGCCACGAAGGAATGCACTTCTCATTAGTTTCGCGTGAAGTTATTGCAGATTCAGTTGAAACTGTTATGCAAGCCGAACGACTAGATGGAATGGTTACATTTGCTGGTTGCGATAAATCACTTCCGGGAATGATGATGGCAGCTGCACGTATCGATGTAGCTTCAGTATTTGTTTATGCCGGAACAACTCTTGCTGGTTCAGTTGATGGTAAAGATGTGACAATCATTGATGCTTTCGAAGCTGTTGGTGCATGTGCTCGCGGACTTATTTCACAAGAGCAAGTAGATAAAATTGAACGCGCTATTTGCCCGGGTGAAGGTGCTTGTGGCGGCATGTACACCGCAAACACAATGGCAGCCGTAGGCGAAGCGATCGGACTTTCACTTCCAGGTTCTGCATCTCCTGCTGCAGTTGATCGTCGTCGCGATGATTACGCAGTTAAAGCAGGTGCTGCAGTTGTTGAATTAATTCGCAAAGGAATCACAACTCGCCAGATCTTGACGAAGAAAGCCTTTGAAAATGCAATCACAGTTGTTATGGCGCTGGGTGGTTCAACCAATGCCGTACTTCACCTGCTTGCAATCGCTAATGAAGCAGAAGTTGATTTAACTCTTGAAGATTTCCATCGCATTGGCTCGAAGGTTCCACTACTCGGAGATCTAAAGCCTTTCGGAAAATATGTAATGACCGATATTGATCGCGTTGGTGGAATTCCAGTAGTACTTCGCGCACTTCTTGATGCAGGCTTGCTGCACGGAGATTGCCTAACAGTTACTGGTAAGACCATGGCAGAAAACTTGGCGGATATAACTCCGCTAGATCCAGATGGCGATGTATTGCATGCAATCAAGTCACCACTTTCTACCGCTGTCGGCATAACAATTCTTGGTGGATCACTTGCGCCAGAAGGTGCAGTTTGTAAGACAGCAGGAATTGGTGTTGAAAAATTTGAAGGACCAGCTCGGGTTTTCGAACGCGAACAAGCAGCAATGGAAGCTTTAGAAAACGGAACAATTAAAGCTGGCGATGTTGTTGTTATTCGTTACGAAGGTCCAAAGGGTGGACCAGGTATGCGCGAAATGTTGATGATCACCGGCGCGATAAAAGGTGCAGGACTTGGTAAGACAACGTTGTTGCTTACTGATGGACGTTTTAGTGGTGGAAGCACCGGTCTATGTGTTGGCCATGTTGCACCTGAAGCTGTCGATGGTGGACCAATTGCATTTATTAAAGATGGCGATTTAATTCGCATTGACACAATTGCGCGCACCTTAGATCTTCTAGTTGATGAAGCCGAACTGGCAGAACGTCGCAAGAATTTCAAACCAATTCCACATAAATATAAGCGCGGGGTCTTGGCCAAATATTCAAAGGTCGTGGGATCGGCATCTAAAGGCGCGGTCTGCGGTTAAGCCTTCTACTTTTTAGATTCTAAATAGTGAGATTCCTAACTTAGGGGTTGACCAAATGCGCGTGACGGGGGAGAATTCAGGCATGACTTCAGTCGTGGTAATTGGTGAGCGCACGCTCTAGTGAATAACTAGTTCGTGTGCTACCCCTCAGTGGAAACTGAGGGGTTTCT
>CANKCX010000028.1 GCA_947480375.1 Actinomycetota bacterium | reverse complement strand
TCGCGTAGTGCCTTAACGAACTTTGCACCATCTTGTGTGTAACCAGCGTATAGAACAACGTTTGCGCCAGAAGCCTTTACCTTAGTTGCAACTGATGTGTAATCAGCTGTTCCCTTAGCAACAGAATCTGAACCTACGATTGAACCGGCCTTCTTAGCAGCTGGCTTTGCATATTGTGCAAGTCCTGCGCCGTAAGTTGTCTGGTCATCAACGATGTAGAACTTAGGTGAAGAAACACCCTTAGCGCCAACCTTTACTAGTGCTGGAGCTTGGAACTTATCGTTTGCAAGGACGCGGTGGAAGATTGGGTATCCACGGTCTGAAGCCTTTGGATCTGTTAGACCAACAGCTGTTGCTGATGGTGAAACCATTGTTAGGCCTGCAGCAATGTATGAAGGGAATGAGTTACGAGCTTCACCAGAACATGATGTTCCGATAACGCCGATTACCTTCTTATTAGCAGCAACACCTGGTGCGATGTTCGCAGCAACTGTACCGTCGCATTGTGAGTCAGCCTTTTCAAGCTTGATCTTCACCTTTGGGTTTGTTGCGTTGTATTCAGCAATTGCAAAAATTGCGCCTGGAAGTTGATCTTGTCCAAGTTGTGCATCTCCACCAGTTAGTGGACCTTGGAACATGATTGTTACTTCCTTAACGGCTGCGTTTGCTTGTGATGTTACAACTGTTCCAAATGCAAGAGCAGATGCAGCAACTACAGCAAGAACGCGCTTTGAGTTCTTATTCATGTAGACCTTCCTGTTTTCTGTGTTTCCACAGCTTGTTTATTTCCGTCCCGGGACAGGGAGGAGTGAAGGCTATAGGTGAACTACAGGTGAACTCAAGTGAAATTGGCCGATTTAGACACTCTTTACCCGATTGTTACAAAGCAATTTGAACGGCTTTTCGGCCAATAACACGCACAAAATTCAGATATCGCGGAGTAAATCCTGGGTATCTAGTGGTCTGGAACTGAATCCGGCGAGATTACGGCTTGGGCGACCGCCTTCATGCTGATTCGTCGATCCATGGCTGCCCGCTGTATCCAGCTGAATGCTTCTGGCTCGGAAAGATTCATGGCCGCCATCAAGATGCCCTTTGCGCGGTCGATAATTTTTCGAGTTTCAAGTCGTTCATGTAAATCACTTACTTCATCTTTTAATGAACGCATTTGTAAATGTCTGCTCATCGCGATCTCAATCGCTGGAGTTAGATCATTGATACTAAATGGTTTTACAACATATGCCATGACACCAGCATCACGAGCACGTTCTACTAATTCTTTCTGACTAAAGGCGGTAAGCATTAGAACTGGCGAAATTTCTATAATCTCTTGTGCCGCTGAAATTCCATCTAGTTCTGGCATCTTTACATCAAGAATTGCTAAATCAGGTTTAAATTCTTTTGCTAGCGCAATTGCTTCAACGCCATTTGTTGCCTGCGCTACAACTTCATATCCGGCTTCTGTAAGCATTTCAACTAAGTCAAGGCGAATTAAAGCTTCATCCTCGGCAACAAGGATTCGGGCAACTCTTTTTTCACTCACGTGCCTCGAGTCGGATTTGAACCGACACTGTGCGGATTTTGAGTCCGCCCTCTCTACCGTTGGAGTACCGAGGCAATTTTAAAAACTACTGCCCCTACTTTAACTACTTACGATATGCGGGGGCAATTCCTTCAACGGCATCGCCAACGCGATGAACGCGCATGGCATTTGTTGAACCAGGGATTCCGGGAGGTGAACCCGCCACGATAATGACGTTATCTCCCTTTTGCACGCTATTCGAATCGATGAGAATTCGATCTACCTGAGCAACCATCTCATCGGTATGCGAAACCATCTGAGTGATCTTAGATTCGATCCCCCAGGAAAGTGCGAGTTGGTTGTAAACGGCTGCTTCCGGAGTGAAAGCCATAATCTTGATTGGCGAACGAAGTCGTGACATACGGCGAGCAGAATCTCCGCTCTGGGTAAATGCAATCAAGTATTTTGCATCAACGATTGCGCCAACTTCAGTTGCCGCCTTTGTAATTGCGCCACCCTTAGTTCTTGGTTCGTGACGAAGCGCTGGGATCCGATCAAGCATTGCTTCTTCGGTACGTTCGATGATTCTGGCCATCGTTGTTACAGCTTCGATAGCAAATTCTCCAACGCTGGTTTCACCTGAAAGCATTAGAGCATCTGCGCCATCTAATACTGCGTTTGCGCAGTCAGTTGCTTCAGCTCTTGTAGGGCGAGAATTTGTGATCATTGAATCTAACATCTGAGTTGCAACGATTACTGGCTTGGCTGCTTCACGAGAAAGCATTACACAACGCTTCTGTACAAGAGGTACCTCTTCGATTGGCATTTCAACGCCAAGGTCACCTCTTGCAACCATAATTCCATCGAAGGCAGCAACGATTTCTTCTAAGTTATCAACCGCTTGTGGCTTTTCAATCTTTGCAATAACCGGGCGACGAACACCCTCTTCATCCATGATGCGATGAACATCAACAATATCCTTTGCGCTTCTCACGAATGAGAGCGCAATGAAATCTGCGCCAGCGCGCAATCCCCAACGTAAATCTTCTTTATCTTTCTCCGATAGCGCAGGAACTGACACTGCAACACCTGGAAGATTTATACCTTTGTTATTGCTTACTGCTCCTGGTTCGATGCACTTAGTTATTACATCATTTCCTTTAACTTCAACGACTTCGACAGTTACTTTTCCATCATCAATCAGAATCCGATCTCCTGGTTTGCAATCCCCTGGCAGACCTTTATATGTAGTTCCGACGCGCTCCTTGGTACCAGGAACTTCATCTGTTGTGATTGTGAAAATATCGCCACGAGCTAAATCGTGTGGTCCATTTTCAAATCGAGCTAACCGAATCTTTGGGCCTTGTAGATCAACCAAAATTGCAACTGCTACCCCAGCCTTTACTGCGGCTGATCGAACTGCATCTAGCCTTGCTTGATGCTCTGGATATCCGCCGTGCGAGAGATTTAACCGTGCCATATTCATTCCTGCAGCAATTAACGCATCTACTTTTTCAGGTGCCTCAACTGCTGGTCCCATGGTGCAAACAATCTTCGCTCTACGCATCTAATAAACCTTCTCTTTTATGGTCGCAATTAATGTAGTAATTGTATGGAATAGATCTTCTAAACCATCAATGGACGTGCAGTTGGTTCGATTGGTGCTGGAAGTTGAGTCTGACCCACCAAAAATTCATCTACTGCCGCTGCGGTGCTACGACCTTCAGCAATCGCCCAAACGATTAATGATTGGCCCCGCCCAGCATCCCCGGCGACATAAACGCCTTCGATATTTGTCGCAAATTTTTCATCTCTGGCAATATTTCCGCGTTCATCAAAGCTAACTTCTAATTGTTTAAGAAGCTCAGATTTCTCTGGTCCGACAAAGCCCATTGCTAAGAAGACTAAATCTGCCGGAATCTCGCGCTCGGATCCTGGAACTTTTTCGAATTTACCATCAACAAATTTTGTCTCAACCAATTTGATTGCACGAAGATTTCCATTTGCATCACCTAAAAATTCTTCAGTCGATACTGCAAAAAGCCGATCGCCCGCTTCTTCATGCGCACTGCTAACTCGATAAATCATTGGATAAGTAGGCCATGGTTGTGATGCCGGACGTTCTTCGGTTGGACGCGGCATGATTTCTAATTGAGTAACACTGGCTGCGCCTTGACGGATTGCAGTACCCAAGCAATCTGCACCAGTATCGCCACCGCCCAGAATTACAACGTGCTTGCCTGCTGCGTTTATTGGTGGTGCCTCATTTAATTCATTTAAACCTTGCTTATTTCCCCAAGGCAGATATTCCATCGCTTGATAGACGCCCTTGAATTCGCGTCCTGGAACTTGAATATCGCGCCAGTTAGTTGAACCAACAGCAAGAACAATTGCATCATATTTTGAACGCAATTCACTGCCAGTTATATCGACGCCAACATTCACACCACTGCGAAAGCGAGTTCCTTCGGCTTCCATCTGTGCGATTCGACGATCTAATATTGATTTCTCCATTTTAAATTCTGGAATTCCATAGCGAAGTAGACCGCCTGGTTTAGCGCCACGTTCATAAACTGCAACTGTGTGCCCAGCGCGAGTTAATTGTTGGGCTGCTGCCAAACCTGCTGGACCAGAGCCGATTACTGCAATAGTTTTTCCGGTCAAGCGTTCGGATGGAAGCGGAACGACCGAACCATTAGAAAATGCTTCTTCAATAGTTCTAAGTTCTACCTGCTTAATTGTTACGGCATCTGCATTGATACCGACCACACATGCTGTTTCACAAGGTGCTGGACATAATCTGCCGGTAAATTCTGGGAAATTATTTGTGGCGTGTAAACGATCTATTGCTTCACGAGTTTCACCGCGCCAGATTAAGTCGTTCCATTCCGGAATTAGATTGCCAAGTGGGCAACCTTGGTGACAGAACGGAATTCCACAATCCATGCAGCGACTAGCCTGCTTTTGCAATACTGAAAACTCTTGTGGTTCATAAACTTCTTTCCAGTCACGAATTCGAACATCGACTGGCCGACGCTTCGGGGTTTCGCGAGGTGTGGTTAGGAAACCTTTTGGATCAGCCATTGATTGCCTCCATCACAACTTTGTCTACCGGTAAACCTTCACGTTCGGCACGCTCCATAGCCGCAAGTACTCGCGCATAATCTCTAGGCATCACCATCGAAATTCGCTTCTTCGCTTCATCCCAATTTGCAAGAAGTTCGCTTGCAACTTGTGAACCAGTTTCGGCAACAAAGCTAGAAACTAAAGCCTTAACGCTCTGCTCTTGATCTACCGGAAGCGCCAGGACGTCGACAAGTTCTGTATTAACAAGTGCTGCATCTAAATCAAGGACAAAGGCTCGACCACCTGACATGCCTGCTGCAAAATTGCGGCCAGTTTCGCCAAGAATTAGCGCGATTCCGCCAGTCATATATTCGCAACCGTGATCTCCCACACCTTCAACGATTGCAGTTGCTCCAGAATTTCGAACGCAGAAACGCTCGCCGACTTTTCCACGAATCATAATTTCGCCAGATGTAGATCCGTATCCGATTACATTTCCTGCGATTACATTTTCTTGAGATTTGAAGGATGCTTTTTCATCTGGTCGAACAATTACGCGACCACCGGAAAGACCTTTAGCGACATAATCATTTGCATCACCGTAAAGACGAAGTGTTAATCCTCGTGGAATAAATGCACCAAATGAGTTTCCGGCAGTTCCGTGGAAAGAAACATTTATGGTATTTGGATCAAGACCTGTGCCCCCAAATTTGCGGGTAATTTCAGAGCCAAGCATCGTTCCAACCGTACGGTTAACGTTCTTTACGGGTAGCTCGATATTCACAACTTCTTTTTTATTAAGTGCATCTGATGCAAGTTCAATTAACTTATTATCAAGAGCGTTATTCAATCCGTGATCCTGTTTTGTTGTGTTGTGGCGAGGTGATGTGTTTCCAGAAACAGGCGCTGCTAACAAAGGCGCAAGATCTAAGCCACTTGCCTTCCAGTGGTTAATTGCCTTCTTAGTATCTAAGAATTCAACCTGACCAATTGCTTCCTCAAGCGTTCTAAAGCCTAGTGCTGCTAAATGTTCGCGCACTTCATCGGCGATATATTCAAAGAAAGTTTCAACAAATTCTGGTTTACCGCTAAAACGTGCACGAAGTTCTGGGTTTTGAGTAGCAACACCAACTGGGCAGGTATCCAGATGACAAACTCTCATCATTACGCAACCAGAAACTACTAGTGGCGCAGTCGCGAAACCAAACTCTTCGCCACCAAGAAGTGCGGCAATAACAATGTCTCGACCGGTTTTCATCTGACCATCAACTTGAACAACAATGCGATCGCGCAAACCATTGAGCATAAGTGTTTGTTGAGTTTCGGCTAAGCCAAGTTCCCAAGGTGCACCTGCGTGTTTAAGTGATGTCAAAGGTGAAGCACCGGTTCCGCCATCATGGCCAGAGATTAGAACTACATCTGCGTGGGCCTTACTTACACCGGCAGCAACAGTTCCGACTCCAACTTCAGCTACTAATTTCACATGAACTCGTGCATTCTTATTTGCATTCTTTAAATCATGAATGAGTTGTGCAAGATCTTCAATTGAATAAATATCATGATGTGGTGGTGGCGAGATTAAACCTACGCCAGGAGTCGAATATCTAACTTTTGCGATCCATGGATAAACCTTGCCGCCGGGGAGTTGGCCACCTTCACCAGGTTTTGCACCTTGCGCCATTTTGATTTGAATGTCGTCAGCATTAACCAAATATTCGCTTGTAACACCGAACCGACCGGATGCAACCTGCTTGATTGCAGATCGCTTCGAATCGCCATTTGCTTCTAGCGTGTAACGAGCTGGATCTTCCCCGCCTTCGCCAGTATTCGATTTACCACCGATGCGGTTCATTGCAATAGCTAAAGTTTCATGAGCTTCGGCAGAAATTGATCCGTACGACATTGCCCCAGTTGAGAATCGTTTGATAATCGCAGATCTGCTTTCAACTTCTTCAATTGGTATGGCTGGGCGTAATCCAGTTTTAAATTCAAATAGACCGCGAAGCGTCATTAAGCGTTTCGATTGATCATCAACACGATTGGTATACCGCTTAAAAATGTCGTAACGCTTGTTACGAGTTGCATGCTGCAAAGCAAAAACAGTTTCTGGATCAAAGAGGTGTGGTTCACCATCTCGACGCCATTGATATTCCCCACCAATTGGTAGGCGCTTTGTTCCTGGAACTTCTCCCCCAGGTGGGTATGCAACATGGTGACGCTTAATAGTTTCTTGCGCAATCATGTCTATTGAAACGCCACCGAGCTTTGAAGTTACTCCGACGAAATATTCATCAACAACTTCTCGAGATAAACCTATTGCCTCAAAGACTTGGGCGCCGGTGTAAGAAGCAATGGTTGAAATACCCATCTTTGACATAACTTTTAGAACACCCTTACCAAGCGATTTAATTAGATTCGCTACGGCCTTCTCTGGTGTAATCCCAGTTATGACTCCTTGACGAACTAAATCTTCAGCAGACTCCATTGCAAGATATGGGTTTATTGCTGCGGCTCCGAAACCAACTAGAAGAGCAACATGGTGAACTTCACGGACTTCGCCAGATTCAACAATTAAACCAACTTTGGTTCGAGTTTTTTCGCGAATTAAATGATGATGAACTGCTGCAGTCAAAAGCAATGAAGGAATAGGCGCATGTTCGGCATCGCCATCACGATCCGATAGAACAATTATGTGTGCGCCATCTTTGATTGCTTGAGAAACTTCTTGACGAATTTCTGCGATTCGATGTGCAAGCGCCTCGCCTCCCCCGAGTACCGGGAAGAGTCCACGAACTACATGCGCAGCAAATCCGGGATGGTTTCCATCTGCGTTAACGTGAATAAGCTTTGCGAGTTCATCATTATCAATAACCGGAAAGTCGAGTGCAATCTGGCGACATGAAGCTGGTCCTGGATCAAGCAAATTAAATTCTGGTCCAAGTGATCC
>CANKCX010000027.1 GCA_947480375.1 Actinomycetota bacterium | reverse complement strand
GAGGGAAGAGATCCTTAAATACTCGAGCTTCAATGTGGTGCGTTCCTGGCTTGCCATTAGCTGTCGGAGGTCCTTCATAAAAAGTCCATGAAGGTTGACCATCACGCGCGCTAATTGTTTTCTTAAAAATTTCTTGGGTTTCCCAGAATGAGAGGATCTGGTGTTCGACCGCAGGTAAATCAATTTGCGGTGCCAATGATTTAATCGTTGCCATTTAAGTCGCCTCTCAAATTAAAACTAGAAAACTTCTGTTCTCAAGTTAATTTGGAGGGACGGTGAGAAATCCACCGCGGTACCACCCACCTTGTGCCAAACTTTGCGCACCTCTTATTTGTCTAACTACTCAAAGCTAGTTCTACCCCGGTTGCAATTGATCTATCCCGCTTAATACAGATCTGCATCCAGCTCTTCCAGCAGGCTCGGAGGTGATTGCCTCTTCAGCGCCCTGTTTTGAGTCAGGTGGAATTCTAGCGCGGCGAAGTTGGCGTTTGCGCACATAAGGTTCTAATCTTTGCGCCTTGCGTGTCATATTCACGCAAATCAATGGTTTTAAAGAGACTGGTGGACCCGTGCCAAAGAAGTTAACAGCTAAGAAAGCTACTAAAAAAGCGCCAGCTAAGAAGGCTCCTGCCAAGAAAATTATTAAGAAGGCGGCCAAGAAGGTTGCCAAGAAAGCTGCCCCAGCTAAGAAGATAGCTAAGAAAATTGCCAAGAAGGCGGCACCAGCTAAACGCTCACCAAATATTGTAAAACCATCTCTCGCTAAGAGCGGTAAGAAAATTGTTGGTAAACCATTTCCGGCCAAGCTACAGAGCACAACTAAAGGAAATTCGACAACCATCACAGTTACACCAAATGAAGTTGCAGTTACCGAGGTTGTAGTCGAAGAGCGTCGTTTAACAATGTTGCCACCACCACGCCCTAATAAGACAATCAAAAAGGGAACTGGTTTAAAGCCAATTAAAAGCGCACCGGCGCCACTGGTTATTTCAGAGGGCGTTGAAAATTGGACTGCCACCGAAATGAAGGCGATGCGCGGTGAACTTTCGAAAGATCTCATCAGATTACGTGCAGAACTTGCCGAAGTTGAAAGCGGTATGGAAGATCTCATTAACGCAGCCGGAATGGGCGCGGGAGACGACCAAGCCGATGCGGGAACTAAAACTTTCGAACGCGAACACGAAATGTCATTGGTCTATAACGCACGTGACATGGTTGTTCAAACCGAGCGCGCGCTAGAGCGAATCGATAATAAGTCATATGGTCGATGCGAAGAGTGCAGTAACTCAATCGGTAAGGCTCGCCTGCAAGTTTTCCCAAGAGCAACGCTCTGCATGTCTTGCAAACAAAAAGAGGAACGACGCTGAATGTAATCGTTCGACGAAAGTTGGCAGTGACGGCTTTCTTAATCTTCCTCGCAGATTACTTAACAAAATATGCAGCAGTTTCATTTTTAGCGGATGGCCCGGTAAAAGTAATAGGGAATTTTCTTAAGCTAGATTTGGTTTACAACACCGGAGCCGCATTTAGTTTGGCTACTAGTAAAACGCTTTATCTCTCGGTTTTTGCAATGGCAGTAGCCGCAGGAATCTTTTATTTTGCAGCTCGTATAGATTCAACGAAGTGGGCCCTTGCACTTGGTACGGTACTTGGTGGCATCTTTGGAAATTTGAGTGATCGAATATTCCGAAGCCCAGGTGGTTTGCAGGGAGCAGTTGTGGATTGGATCAGCATTCCGCATTGGCCAACTTTCAATATTGCCGATAGCGCAGTTGTTGTCGGAGTAATTTCAATAGTTTCACTAACCTGGGCGCAAATTCCGCCAAGAATGGCTGGAAAATGAGTCAAGGCGAGAATGCACGCGAAGTTAGATTTGTATCTATTCCTGAAGGGCTACATCAAGAACGAGTAGATGCGGCGCTTTCAAGGTTGCTTGGACTCTCGCGATCAACTGTTGTAACGCTAATTGAGAATGGTGAAATTACCCGCAATTCAAAGGCGCTTACGAAATCCGATCGAGTAAATACAGATGATTACTTGGAAATTAAAATGCCTGCGATATTGGGTGAACCACAATTAACGCCAACCCCAATTGAGAATTTCAAAGTTGTTTACGATGATGCAGATGTAATCGTTATCGATAAACCTGCTGGTGTAGCTGCGCACCCAAGCCCTGGGTGGCGAGGCCCAACTGTTATTGGCGGCGTAATTGCTGCGGGATATCAGGTCTCAACTAGCGGTGCTGCCGAGCGCCAAGGCGTAGTCCATCGACTCGATGTTGGAACAACTGGACTAATGGTTATTGCAAAGAATGAAAATTCTTACAGCAATCTAAAACAACAATTTCGCGATCGCACAGTTACAAAGGTTTATCACGCACTTGTACAAGGACACATGGATCCAACCGAAGGCACAATCGATGCACCAATCGATCGCCATCCGCGCGAAGATTATAGATTTGCAGTTGTTGCAGATGGCAAGCCGAGCATTACTCACTACAAAGCTTTAGAATTTTTTCCTGCTGTTTCGTTGCTTGAAATCGAATTGGAAACCGGACGTACTCATCAAATTAGAGTTCACTTCTCGGCCCTTCGCCACCCGTTAGTAGGGGATATGACTTATGGCGCCGACCACACAATTGCGCAACGTTTAGAAATAACCCGCCCTTGGTTACATGCGCGTGAGTTGAAATTCATCCATCCCGCTTCGGGTTCCGAGATTTCATTCTTCTCGGAATATCCGCAAGACCTGACACGCTCTCTGGAAATATTGGCCATTGGCCAACTCCCGCAGCCGCAGTAGTAATCTCACCTAAATGTCCGCAGATCAAGGATTCGTCCACTTACACGTCCATACCGAGTATTCGATGCTCGATGGTGCAGCTCGCGTTGACGAACTTGTAACTGAAGTTGCAAATCAAAAAATGCCTGCTATTGCAATCACTGATCATGGAAATGTTTTTGGTGCATATGAATTTCACAAGAAGGCGATTAAAGCTGGAGTAAAACCAATTATTGGTATCGAGGCTTATGTCGCGCCAGAATCTCGGTTCGAAAAGAAACGCGTTAAGTGGGCCGATGGTGGCGAAGATGATGTCTCTGGTGGTGGCGCTTATACGCACATGACGCTGCTTGCCGAAGATAACGTTGGGCTTTCAAATCTATTCAAACTTTCGTCGCTGGCCTCACTTGAAGGTTATTACTACAAACCAAGAATGGACCGCGACTTACTTTCTAAATATGCGAAGGGAATTATCGCGACAACTGGTTGTCCTGGTGGCGAAATTCAAACCCGACTTCGGATGGGTGCATTTAAAGAGGCTAAAGCAGCAGCGAGTGAACTTAGAGATATTTTCGGAGCCGAGAATTTCTATCTTGAAATTATGGATCACGGAATAGATATTGAAACTCGAGTAAAAGCCGATCTTTTAAAACTTGGAAAAGAGTTGGGTCTGCCGTTACTCGCGACAAACGATCTCCACTACACGCACCACGCTGACGCAGCTTCGCATGAAGCCTTGCTCTGCGTTCAATCTGGATCGACGCTAGCTGATCCAAAGCGTTTCAAATTTGATAACAACGAGTTCTATTTGAAGAGCGCTCAAGAGATGCGCACGTTATTCGCCGAAATTCCAGAAGCCTGCGATAACACCTTACTTATTGCCGAACGTTGTAACGTGACAATGCGAGAGAATGAAAATCTTCTGCCTCAGTATCCGGTTCCAAAGGGAGAGACTGAAGATTCTTGGCTGCGCAGCGAATCCAATCGCGGATTGCGTGAACGTCTTGGTGGAAATGTCGAAGCAAGTTATCAAGAGCGTCTGGATTACGAATTAGAAGTAATGATCAAGATGGGTTTTCCTGGTTACTTTCTCGTTGTATCTGATTTATGTTCACATGCGCGCAGCGTTGGAATTCGAGTTGGGCCTGGACGTGGCTCTGCGGCAGGTTCACTCGTTTCATATGCGCTTGGTATCACAGCCCTTGATCCAATTAAACACGGACTCTTGTTTGAACGTTTCTTAAATCCAGAACGTATTTCTATGCCAGATATTGATCTGGATTTCGATGAACGTCGACGCTCCGAAATGATTGCCTATGCGACACAAAAGTATGGCGAAGATCGAGTCGCTCAAATTATTACTTACGGAACTATTAAATCTAAACAAGCGCTTAAAGATTCAACTCGCGTTCTTGGTTACCCATATGCAATCGGCGATAAGTTAACTAAGGCACTTCCGCCATCTGTAATGGGTAAAGATATTTCACTTGCCGGAGTCTTCGATCCTAAGAATGATCGATATGGCGAAGCTGGAGAATTTAGATCGCTTTATGAATCAGATCCTGATTCAAAGCGCATTGTTGATACAGCTCGTGGCCTTGAAGGTCTCAAGCGACAATGGGGAGTGCACGCTGCGGGCGTGATTCTTAGTAAAGAACCACTTCTTGATGTAATTCCAATTCATCGCCGTGAAGCAGATGGCGCAATCATTACGCAATTCGATATGGGAGCCTGCGAATCTATCGGATTATTAAAGATGGACTTCTTAGGCCTGCGAAATCTTTCGGTTTTGGATGATTGCTTATTAAATATAAAAGCTAATAAGGGAATTGATTTAGATCTTGCAACCCTTACCTTGGATGATCCAAAGACCTATCAATTGCTTGGTCGCGGTGAAACTTTGGGAGTATTCCAACTTGATGGTGGCCCAATGCGCGCACTTTTGCGCCAGATGAACCCCGACTCTTTCGAAGATATCTCCGCTGTAATTGCGCTTTACCGTCCAGGTCCAATGGGTGTAAATGCACACAACGATTATGCCGATCGCAAAAATAAGCGCCAAGAAGTAATTCCGATTCATCCAGAATTAACCCAGGCGCTCTCTGAAATTCTTGGGGACACATACGGCCTAATCGTTTACCAAGAACAAGTTATGGCGATTGCCCAGAAAGTTGCTGGATTTAGTCTTGGTCGCGCAGATCTTTTGCGTAAGGCAATGGGAAAGAAGAATAAAGATATTCTGGATAAGGAATATGTAAATTTTGAAAAAGGTATGACTGACAACGGATTTTCAAAGTCAGCTATCGATAAATTGTGGGAAACGCTAATTCCATTCTCAGATTATGCA
The DNA here is from genome assembly GCA_947480375.1 of Actinomycetota bacterium. GTDB lineage: Bacteria > Actinomycetota > Actinomycetes > Nanopelagicales > Nanopelagicaceae > AAA044-D11. Next base: position 2,453 of record CANKCX010000027.1, on the reverse strand, counting down.
TTCAACCGAGCGCACAGCGCTGGCTACGGCATGGTCTCTTATTGGACCGCGTACCTCAAGGCCAATTATCCAACTGAATATATGGCTGCGCTTCTTACAAGTGTTCGCGACGATAAAGATAAGAGTGCGCTCTATTTAAATGAATGTCGCCGCATGGGCATAAAAGTTCTGCCACCTGATGTAAATGAATCGCAATCCGATTACACACCTCTAGGTACGGATATCCGCTTCGGTCTAACTGCTATTCGAAATGTCGGAGAAAATGTCGTTGCATCAATAGTTGCTAAGCGAATATCAGCTGGACGTTACGAATCATTTGGAGATTTTTTGGCTAAGGTCGATGCCAACGTTTGTAATAAAAAGACTATCGAATCTCTTATTAAAGGTGGAGCCTTTGATTCACTCAACCATCCACGTAAGGGTTTAACTCTGATTTATCTTGAAGCAATTGACTCCGTTATGGAAGCAAAGCGGGCTGAATCAATTGGACAGTTCGATTTATTCGGAAGCGCGCCTGGATCGGGTAGTACGGCTGTGACCGGAGTTGAAATAGATATTCCAAATCAAGAGTGGGAAAAAGCACTGCTCTTAAGTTATGAACGAGAAATGCTCGGTCTCTATGTTTCAGATCATCCACTTCTTGGCGTAGAACATCTTTTGCGATCTGCAACCGATATGCCAATTAGTCAGATCAATGATGACTCAATAGGCCACGAACAAATCGTCACTATCGGCGGCTTGATTACTCAAATCCAACGCAAAGTTTCAAGACAGGGCGCTTCATGGGCGATTGTTACAGTCGAAGATTTAGAGGGCGCAATTGATGTGATGTTCTTTGCCAATGCCTATACCCAGCATTCAATGAATTTGATGGAAGACCGAATTGTGATTATCCGTGGCCGAATAGATAAGCGGGAAGAACAAGTAAAAATCATGGCTCTGGATCTTTCAACGCCCGATATTTCATTGGCGCCTTCTGGCCCACTAATTATTTCTATGGATACTGTTCGCTGCACGCCCCCAGTAGTTGATCGCATTAAAGAAATCTTGCGCTCTCATCCTGGAAAGCGGGAAGTGCATCTGAAGTTAGATGATGGTCGTAAGAGCTTGGTAATGAAAATTGGCGATGATTTGCGAGTGACGGCCTCACCAAGTCTCAGCGCTGACCTCAAAGCAATTCTCGGCCCCGACTGTCTGGTTTAGATTAGAATTATTGGGTGAACCCCACTCTTATCCGAAGCGTAGATTTCCGTGGGCGAAAATTAAGTAAATCCGAATATCGCAATGAATTGCCGCGAGCCGAACTAGATATTGATTCAGCGCTAATTGCGATTGCACCAATTTTAAAGATAGTTCGCAACGCCAAGGAGAGCGATCTCTTAGATCTGTGTGAAAAGTTTGATGGCATTAGACCACTGCAAATTCGAGTACCGCAGGAAGCGATTGAAGGCGCACTTACGCAGCTAGATCCAAAAATTAGAGCGGCACTCGAAGAGGCTATTCGTAGAATTACCAAAGCTCATAGCGATCAAATCAGAGAAGAAATCAGAACCCAAGTTGTTGCTGGTGGAGAAATCATTCATAAACAAATACCAGTTGATCGAGTTGGCTTGTATGTTCCTGGTGGTCGAGCCGTTTATCCGAGTTCAGTAATTATGAATGTTGTACCGGCGCAGATTGCAAAAGTTCCAAATATTGCGATTGCCTCACCGCCTCAGAGCGACAACGGTGGCTTGCCAAATAAAACTATTCTCGCTGCTTGTGCCTTGCTTGGGATAACTGAGGTTTATTCAATTGGTGGTGCGCAGGCAATTGCGATGTTTGCTTATGGCGTCGAAGATGTGTGCGAAGCCGTAGATTTAGTTACCGGGCCGGGAAATATTTATGTTGCAGCGGCAAAGCGTGCGCTACGTGGAAAAATTGGTATTGATTCTGAAGCCGGACCTACCGAAGTTGCAGTTCTCGCAGATAAGACTGCAATAGCTGGTGAAGTTGCTGCAGATTTAATTAGCCAGGCCGAACACGATGTAATCGCTGCGGCAATTTTGGTAACCGACTCTGCAGAATTAGCGCAGGCAGTGGAAACTGAATTAGAGGTACGTGTTTCAAAAACTAAACACCAAGAGCGCATCCGGGCGGCGCTGCGCGGAAAACAATCAGCAATTGTTCTGGTTGATTCAATTTCGCAGGGCCTAGACGTAGTAAATGCATATGGGGCTGAACATTTAGAGATTCAAACGGCAAATGCACGAAGTGATGCGGCGAAAATTCGAAATGCTGGCGCAGTATTCATCGGAAGATTTGCGCCTGTCTCACTCGGAGATTATTCGGCTGGATCAAATCACGTTTTACCAACCGGGGGATGCGCGTGCCATTCGAGCGGGCTTTCGGTTCAAACTTTTCTAAAAGGTATGAGTTTTATCGAATATAACGAAGCTGCCTTTAGAGATATT
>CANKCX010000026.1 GCA_947480375.1 Actinomycetota bacterium | reverse complement strand
GTTGATATATCTGATCTATTTGCAGTCGAAGTAGATTTTCAGGCTGATTTAGATCGTGCAAATCAGGGACTTAAGTAGAGCTTAACTCGCTCTGCGAATTCCCTCTTTGCCATGGAAATCCAATGAACTCATGGGTGAAATTTAGATAATTGGATTTAACTGAGTCCAAGCAGAGAGAAAAACGTAATGAATACGGAATATGAATTTTAGGGATTTACTTTTTCCACTTACCGCTTCGGATATCGCGCTTAATCATCTTCCAAAGAACCTTGGCTACATACCGAGTTGGCAGTTTTTCCATCACTTTTAAATCCATGGCAATCAAAGCTTTAGCAGCTAATTCAACCGGGATCATATTTACTTCGGGGTTTTCGCCCATCGCAATCTGGGCGGATTCAAAGGAATCAATATCGCCAATTATTTTGATTCCAAGGCTCTTTATTTTTTCGACGTTCTTATTCGAAACTTCCTTCGCAATATCCACGGCCCATTGTGGGGTTAATAATCTGGCATCATCCGGTTCAGGCGTCACCTTGTTCGTTAAGTACTTAATAGCGCCATTTCGAATAAAGGTTTCATAATCATGCCAGCTGCGCTTTTTTGGAAACTTCTTATTAATAGTGTTCAAAAGAGTTATTTCATTTAATGAAAGTGAACGGTTGCTGTCTTTATCATTTTGCGGCGCAAGGAAACCGGGCATTAATCCAAGTAGTGAATTGAATTGGTCATACATAAATTCTGGATTCTTTTCATCGACAACTAGAAGAATTACATTATCGCTGCCAAAGTGCTTTATCCATTTTGCTAAAACATCGGCATGCATATGGCGTACCCAGAATGAAGGTGTAATTGTGGAAACACCTGGTTCATCCAAAATCGAATGTAACCACTTTTCATAGCTACTTTTTATACCGATTTTTAAATGTTGTTGGTAAGCGGATGGAATAATTTTCAAGAGCGGGCGTAGGGTGAAACAAATAGTTACATCACTTGCCCCAAGATCTTTCTTGAATTTTATGATTTGCGCTTCGGTTAATTCACATAAGAATTCTGAACTAATTAACGCAGTCGATTTTGAACCTTTGATTGTCTTTACAAATCTGCGCCACTTCTCATCAGTTGCCAGTACTCCACCGCGATCTTCCCAACCCCAAGTTTTGCCCATAAGCGAGTAAACGGCTTTGTGATGTGCTTTTCCGCCGACATGCGGATAGATGATTCCAGCGCTCTCTAATTCTTTAGTAGCCGCAAAGAAACTTGATTGGATGGCAGTTGTTCCGGTCTTATGGAAACCGGCATGAACAAATATTTTCTTCGCCACATCCAAAACTTTACCTGTTGAATTTAATTCCAGGTGCTTAGTTCATAAGAAATTTGCTCAAAAATCACGGCGCTAGGGTCAATTACTTCGAAGTGACCAAGATTCGGAAGCTCTAATAGTTGCGTATTTGCGCTGGCCATTCTTGCTACATAATCCCTTGAGAATTGAACCGGAATCCGAATATCTAATGAACCATGAATAAGAAGAGTTTTAACTTGGAGCGCAGCTCTTTCTATTGGATCGAGATTAACTCTCATCTTTGCTGGTGCGCCCAAGAAATCTGCCACAGCGCCTTCATCTAAATCCAATTCTTCGGCTCGTTGTAAATCTGTTACTGGTGCAAGGGCAATGACTCCAACTACTTTTGAATTTGCATTTGCAATAAGCGCCAAATGTCCACCTGCAGAGTGTCCGATCAAAATTGCATTATTAAAGTCCTTTGATGCTTGTGCAATTGCTGAGTTAACATCTTGAATTGTTGCATCAGGATTTCCAATAATGCGTCGGTATTCGATTGACGCAACTGGCCAACCAAGTTCTGAAAGCTTTGATGCAAACGGTGAAATATGTTGGCGATCATATTCTGGACGCCAAAATCCACCATGAATCAGAATTAGAAGTGGCTTCTTGCTTTCTCCCGGCAAGAAGTAATCAATAATTTGGTCGGGCAACTCACCATATTTTGCGCTACTAGTTGGCTCTCTAATTTCTAATTCAAAAACTGAACGATCTTCATCGGGCATCTTTTAAATTGAATCCATGACAGTAATTTTCTCGCCATTAACAAATTCTGATGCAATTTTCTGCCAAGCTTTACTTGCCTCATTAACCATATGCGCATCCCACAGTGGTCGATTTGTCCAAACTTCCCAAACACAAACTTGATTTTCATTCTGTGTATCAAGCAATATTTCTAGCTTCTCGCATCCCTCTTCGGTGCGAATATGTGCACCGTGCTTCGAAATTTCTTTTAAGAATGCATCGCGCTTACCTGGCTTAATATCGATGGCAACAAATAAATAAACTTTGCTCACGGCTCTCCTTGTTATCTTCAATTAAGCGTTTAGCCTACATCTCAGGAGTGTTAGCCCTAGATTTAACTGAGTTAGGTCTCTGAAATAATTATTAATCGCCCCAACCCCTAGCGCTCTCTGCTGAAAGTGGCAGGATGTGGCTGTGACTAAAACAGTTATCCCACTTCATCAAGTAACAATCAGATTTGCTGGCGACAGCGGCGATGGCATGCAACTTACGGGTGACCGCTTCACTATGGACACCGCAAGTTTAGGTAATGACATTTCAACGCTTCCTAATTTTCCTGCCGAGATTCGAGCGCCGCAAGGCACACTTCCAGGAGTTTCATCATTTCAACTTCACTTCGCAGACCATCACATTCAAACGCCTGGAGATGCACCAGATGTATTGGTTGCAATGAACCCAGCAGCGCTAAAAGCAAATATCAAGGAGTTGCAACGCGGCGCGATGATTATTGTTGATAGCGATGAATTTACGACGCGAAATCTTTCGAAAGTCGGTTACGAGACTAATCCTCTTGAAGATGGTTCGTTAGATAGTTTCAAATTACATCCAGTAGCACTCACAAGCATCACGGTTGCCGCACTTGCTGAATTAAATGTGGCTCGAAAAGATGCCGAGAGATCTAAGAATATGTTCGCACTCGGTTTACTTACTTGGATGTACCACAGACCAACCGAAGCAACTGAAAAGTTCTTAGCAGCAAAGTTTGGTAAGAAACCTGAAGTATTAGCTGCAAATATGGCAGCGTTTAAGGCTGGTTGGAATTACGGTGAGACGACTGAAGATTTCGCAGTTTCATATGAAATAGCTCCGGCCAAGATGCCGCCTGGAACTTATCGAAATATGAGCGGAAATGTTGCGATGGCTTACGGACTTATCGCAGGTTCAAAGCGGAGCAATTTAAAGCTCTTCTTGGGCTCGTACCCAATTACTCCTGCTTCAGATATTTTGCACGAACTTTCAAAACATAAGAAATTCGGAGTAATTACTTTTCAAGCAGAGGATGAAATCGCTGCGGTTGGATCGGCACTCGGTGCTTCTTATGGTGGCGCACTAGGTGTTACAACTACATCAGGTCCCGGCCTTGCATTAAAAACCGAAATGATTGGCCTGGCAGTGATGCTGGAATTACCACTCATAATCATTGACGTTCAGCGTGGCGGGCCATCTACCGGATTACCAACGAAAACCGAACAAGCAGATTTACTTCAAGCAATGTTTGGTCGCAATGGTGAATCTCCTGCTGTAGTAATTGCACCATCAACAGCTACTGATTGTTTTGCAATTGCTTTAGATGCAGTCCGAATTGCAACAACTTATCGAGTTCCAGTATTCATTCTCTCCGATGGTTACATCGCAAATGGAACCGAACCTTGGAAAATTCCAAACGTTGATGATCTTCCAGATTTACGAGTTGAATTCGCAAAGACTCAAGAGAATTTCATGCCCTACGAGCGAGATCCAATTACATTAGCCAGACCTTGGGCGATACCTGGAACTAAGGGAATGGAACACCGAATTGGTGGTGTAGAAAAAGCCGATAAGACCGGAGAAATTTCTTACGACCCTACCAATCACGATTTAATGGTTCGCCTTCGTGCCGCAAAAGTTGCGGGCATTACGGTTCCTGATTTAGAAGTTGATGATCCATCAAATGATGCAAAGGTATTAGTTCTAGGTTGGGGATCAACATTCGGCCCGATTGCTGCCGCGATTGAAGCGCTCCGTGAGAATGGCCAAAAGGTAGCGCAAGCACACCTTCGTTACATCAATCCTTTCCCTAAGAATCTAGGTGAAGTTCTTGCAAAGTATGACCGAGTTCTTGTACCTGAAATGAATATGGGCCAACTTGCAATGTTGTTAAAGTCAGAGTTCTTGAAGGACATCACGGGATACAACAAAGTCCGCGGTCTCCCATTTTCTACATCCGAATTAATGGAAGCAATAATGGTGGTGCTAAATGACTGATCTAGTGTTAACTAAAAAAGATTTCACTTCAGACCAAGAAGTTAAGTGGTGCCCTGGTTGTGGTGACTATTCAATTCTTTCGACGGTGCAGGGATATCTTCCAGAGCTTGGAGTCCCTCGTGAAAACGTTGTATTCATATCGGGTATTGGATGTTCATCTCGTTTCCCGTATTACCTAGAAACATTTGGAATTCACTCAGTTCATGGTCGTGCCCCAACCCTTGCAACAGGGCTTGCCATTTCACGCCCAGATTTAACTGTCTTCGTAATTACTGGCGATGGTGACTCACTTTCAATTGGTGGAAACCATTTGATTCACGCACTTCGTCGAAATGTGAATCTCAAGATTCTGCTATTTAATAACCGAATTTATGGATTAACCAAGGGTCAATATTCACCAACAAGTGAGCAAGGAAAAATTACTAAATCAACTCCGGCAGGTTCACTTGATACGCCTTTCAATCCAATTTCACTTGCACTTGGTGCTGAAGCTACATTTGTTGCTAGATCAATTGATAGCGATCGCAAACACTTAACAGAAATGCTTCGTGCCGCATCGGCTCATAAGGGTTCTGCTCTAATCGAGATCTATCAAAACTGCCCAATTTTTAACGATGATGCTTTTCAAATAGTTAAAGATGGTGAAACCAAGAGTGCTGCAATCTTGCAATTGGTTCATGGTCAGCCAATTAAATCTGCGACTCATGGAGTTATCTACAAAGAGGGTGGCCTACAAGTAGTTCCATTAGATTCGGTTTCTGAAAGTGATTTAGTTATTCATAATGCCAATACCCCTGATCCCACATATGCATTCGCACTTTCAAGACTCTCCTCTTCAATTCTTGAACATGTTCCGGTCGGTGTTTTCCGTGATGTTGAACGTGCCGAATATGGCGGACTAGTAAACGATCAAGTTGCTGATGCCATTAAAACGCAAGGAGCTGGTGACCTATCTAAGTTGTTAGCAGGTACTGACACTTGGGTGGTTAAATAATTTATGGCAACAGAATCGGCACTTGATACTGCCCGCTCCCAATTGCGTCGCGCTGTTGAATTACTGAAACTTTCTGAAAACGATTGGCAGACACTTTCTACCCCACGTCGAATTCTTGAAGTTGCAGTTCCGCTTCGTCGTGACAACGGCAATGTCGAAATGTATAAAGGCTTTCGTGTGCAATATTCGACAACACGAGGCCCATCAAAAGGCGGAGTTCGCTTTCACCCCGCAATTGATATGGATGAAACGGTTGCACTTGCAATGCTTATGACATGGAAGTGCGCACTTACGAATCTGCCTTACGGCGGGGCTAAGGGCGGTATTGCAGTTGATGTTCACGATCTTTCTCTGAGTGAGAACGAACGTCTAACGCGGCGATACACCTCTGAAATCCTTCCAATCATCGGACCAGAACGCGATATCCCGGCGCCAGATGTTGGCACCGATGAACGCAATATGGCCTGGATGATGGACACCTACTCTGTTAACGCAGGTTTCTCGGTGCCAGGTGTTGTTACCGGAAAACCAATTGTTCTTGGTGGTTCCCTTGGCCGCACATCTGCAACTGGTGATGGAGTAGCTATTTCAGCTATCGAAGCGCTGCGAGTAAAAGGAATTTCGCAAGCAGGAGCAACAGTTGCAATTCAAGGTTTTGGAAAAGTTGGTTATTGGACGGCAATCGCCCTCGAAAATTTCGGTTTAAAGATTGTTGCAGTAAGCGATGTTCATGGTGGAGTCACGGGCTTTAAGAACGTTACTGAACTCTGGAATCACTTCCAAGCAAATGGGAATCTAAATGCGCCTGGAACTGAGAAATTAACTCAAGAAGAGTTGATTCAATTAGATGTTGATGTGTTAATTCCAGCGGCCCTAGCAGATGCAATCACCCAAGCAAATGCTTCGGGTATCAGGGCCAAAATAATTGTCGAAGGTGCAAATGCGCCAACCACGCCAGGTGGAGATGCAATCTTGAATGATAAAAATATTCTGGTTGTTCCAGATATCTTGGCCAACTCTGGTGGCGTAATTGTTTCCTATTTTGAATGGGTTCAGGATAAGCAGAATTATTTCTGGACTGCAGATGAAGTTAAATCAAATCTAAATGACATCTTGATGCGATCATTCCGAGAAGTCGAAGCAATGGCTACAAGCATGAATATTTCTTGGCGTGAAGCTGCACATGTAATTGGCGTGGCGAGAGTTGCGCAAGCCCATAAGCTTCGTGGTTTGTATCCATAAATAATATTTATAACTTGGTGCGCTTGAAGGGATTCGAACCCCTAACCTTCTGATCCGTAGTCAGATGCTCTATCCGTTGAGCTACAAGCGCAGGCGTGCTGGTAAATACTACCCGTTGATTAAGGTTGCCCCAAACGCAATAGATCAGCGACTGAAACGGCTTTAACACGTGGTTTACCGCGGGCTTCTCCTGCGGCAACTTCGGCTTCATTAATTCGAACCCAATACGGCTGGTCAACAATTTTGTGATCTGGCTTTAAAAGATTTGTTATATCGCCATCGTTCTTTGCTTCTTTTAAGTCGGAAATTAATAGCTGCATGACTTCTGCTGCATCGCTCTTATTTGTGCCGATTACGCCGGAAGGTCCGCGTTTTGCCCAACCGACTGCGTAAATATTTGAACCTTCAACACGGCCATCTACATTCGAAATCTTTCCCTTTACAAAATTCACACCATCGATTGACTCTGCAACATATCCAATGGCTGTGATTACTAGATCGCAAGGAATTGTGACATCGCCATCAGGGGTTGAATAAACAATCGCTTCAACTTTGCCATTACCTACTATCTCTTTCGGCGTATGTGAAAAGAGAAATTCGAGTGCTCGTGCATGACCCTGCTTTGGTGTTTCGATAACAGCTTTCATAGCCTCTAAATTGCTTGCCAATTGCTTATCTATTTCACCCGCAGCTTCGGCATTTTTATATGCAAGTGCAACAGCGGCTTCACTTATATAAACGTCGGTATGTTCCAACTTTGGCAGATCACGAAGTTCCGGTGCAGTGAATGCAGCAAACTCTGCGCCACGGCGACCGGAGATAAATACTTTGCGAATGTTGCTCTTATGAAGTGCATCAAGTGCGTGATCGGCGGTATCTGTTGAATCTAATTCTTCTGGATCGACTGCAAGAATTCGCCCGCAATCCATCGCAACATTGCCTGCACCGATTACTACTGCAACTTTGCCGGTTAGATCAACTTTGAAATCAGCGAAATCAGGGTGCCCGTTATACCAAGGAACGAAATCTGCTGCAGAAATTGAATTCGATAAACCTTCGCCAGGTAT
>CANKCX010000025.1 GCA_947480375.1 Actinomycetota bacterium | reverse complement strand
GTCGCAAGGCCGGAGTTAACTCAACCGTTCCTGATCTATTTCTTGGATGGACACTCTTCTCTGGTGTTGTTGGCAACCTATTCTTCTTTGATCGTGGCGGCGTTGCTTTAATTGGTGGGCTTGCCTTCGCAATCTGGGTGGCTCCGTATATTTTCGTAATTTCCTTTGGTAAACCAGATTTACTTAAATAAATGATTGAATTCTGGCTCTGTGCACTTGCCCTGGTGATTACAGTTTTAAATGTAGTTTCAATGCGCGTTGTTGGACTTAAGGATGCGGCTGCGGTTGCTGAGTCAGTAGATATTTTGATTCCGATGCGCAATGAAGAAGCTAATGTCGAAGCTTGCCTGAAGGCAGTTTTAAACTCGGAACTACTTGAATCTAGCCAGGTTTATGTTCTTGATGATGCATCTACTGATACAACCGCGAAACTAATCTCTGATTTCAAGGTAAAAGCAATTAGCGGAACCGCGCTTCCCGACGGTTGGCTTGGAAAGAATTGGGCTTGTCATAACCTGGCTGCAGCCGGCCGCGGTGAATATCTTGTATTTATGGATGCCGATGTACGGCTACATCCTTATGCAATTTCAGCTGCAATAACCAAGATGAAGGCTCTGGACTGGGATTTTATCTCGCCATATCCAAAGCAACTTGCCGGAACTTTTATTGAAAAATTGATTCAACCACTTCTGCAATGGTCTTGGATTGCCAGCGTTCCGCTGCGAATTGCAGAGAAATATCCGAATCGATCAATGACAATTGCAAATGGTCAGTTCTTAATAATTAAGCGCGAGGCTTACGAGAAATCTGGCGGCCATGCAGCTATCGCCAATGAAGTGCTAGAGGATTTAGAACTTGCAAGATTATTAATCACCAAACAGTTCAAGGGTGGAGTTGCCGAAGGCAGTTCAGTAGCAAGCTGCCGGATGTATACAAATAGCGGCGAATTAATTAGTGGGTATACAAAATCTCTTTGGAAAGCCTTTGGTGGTACGGCTGGAACTATCGCTGCAATATTTTTACTAGCGCTAACTGGTCTCTTGCCATATCTTGGCTTCGGCGCACCAGTTCTCTTTATCTTTCTTTCTAGAGTTCTCTCTGCAATTAAAACTAAATCCAATCCGGGTTATGCCTTTCTACACCCAATCGCAATTCTTTTGCTTCTATATTTAATAGTTCTATCTTCAGTTCGAAAATCTCGCGGGGTTTTGCAGTGGCGAGGGCGAGCAATTTCATAATGTCTAAAGTAATAGTTATTGGCGCTGGTATCGGTGGCATGTCTGCTGCAGCCAGATTAGCAAAAGCGGGACATGATGTTGTGGTATTTGAAAGCAGCGATAGAACTGGTGGAAAGTGTCAGACCAAATGGATTGGTGATTACGCTTTTGATACTGGGCCATCGCTATTAACGCTTCCTGCGGTATATCGCGACCTCTTTCTTAAGACCGGAAAACGGATCGAACATATTTTAAATTTAGAACCAGTCGATCCAGCATTCCAATACAACTTCGCTGATAAAACTCAATTAACTTTTCCCAATCTTTCGCTAAAAGCAATCTGCGATTCCATTGAGTCAGTACTTGGCAAGAAGGCTGGCGACCAGTGGCACAACTTGATGCAACGGGCAGAACATATGTGGGACGTTTCTCGTGGGCCATTCGTAGAATCCGAACTGACCTCAATTTATAAACTATTGAAGCGGAAGAAATTTTTAGCGGATTTACGCGTTATATCTCCCCTAACTTCGCTCAGATCTCTCACTGCCAAGTACACCGATAATCCATATCTTTCAAAAATTGTTGATCGATATGCAACCTATTCAGGTTCTGATCCCCGCAAAGTTCCGGCGGTTCTCTTAACAATCGCCTTTGTTGAATCCTCATTCGGGGCTTGGCATATCAAAGGTGGCATTGGGCAACTTTCTATTGCTCTTGAAAATCGTTGCCGGGAATTAGGCGTTGAATTTAATTTAAATACTCCTGTCACAAGAATTACCAATGAAGGCGGTTTTGCCACCGGTGTAGAAGCTTTGGGCGAAGTTTTTAAAGCTGATTATGTAGTTGCAAATGCTGATGCCGAACTTGTTTACAATAAATTGCTGGCGCCCGAAGTTAAGGTTGTTAATTCTGAACGGAAGAAATTAGCAAAGGCAACAAAGTCACTTGCTGGTTTTTCATTGCTCCTGGGACTAGATAACTCTAAATACCCAGGATCCATTCCAAAATTGCCGCATCATTCGATTTACTTTCCAAAAGATTACGATGCCGAATTTGATGATATTTTCACCAGAAAAATTCCGGTTGATGATCCAACTATCTACGTCTGCGCCCCTGCTGATTCACAGATGGTTAAGGGCACAGCAAAAGAGGCTTGGTTTGTTCTTGTTAATGCCCCACGTCATGAACCAAATGGTGGATGGGATTGGCGAAATAATCCAGAACAATATGCAAAGAAAATCATTGCCAAGCTCGATGCGCTAGGGCTAAAAGTTTCAGAACGGTTGGATGTAATGGAGTATCAATCTCCATACGATTTAGAGAACAGCGTAGGTGCCCCCGGTGGTTCAATTTATGGAACTTCGAGTAATGGCGCACGTTCGGCATTCTTGCGGGCAAGTAATAGATCTCCGCTTTTGAATCTTTATTGCGTTGGTGGTTCGGCACATCCCGGTGGCGGATTGCCTTTAGTCGGAATCAGCGCCGAGATTGTTGCTGACGCAATTGGATCGGCTAAATAGTTAATCTCTTGTAGGTACTGATGGTTAATTGAGCTAAGGAAATACCCTGCATTACCGTCCAAGCCGCTGTGATCCAATCAAATAATTCGAATCCGATTAGATTTAAAATCAACGCGATAAAGATCAGACTGGCTCGAACCGGTCGCTCGCAAATAGTCACAACCCCAACTTCATCGTGACCAAGACCGCCGCTGCGGGCTCTCATGTATTCCTGGGTGAAAGTTGCAAGAAGTGCAATAAATATCAGTATTACTGGCGCACCTAGTTTATAAAGTGCAAGTGCCCAAAAAAGTTCCGATAGGCGATCAACAAATGAATCCGTAAAGGCTCCGAATTTAGAAGTAACGCGTGTGACTATCGCAAGTGATCCATCTATTCCATCGAAGAATAACGAAAGAACTAAGAAAATAACCGCGGGCCAGCTACTTGGAAACATCCAAAGTGCAACTGCAAAAAATAGACCAGCTAGCGTCAGAATATTCGGAGTAACTCCGATTCTCGCAAGCGGTCTAACACTTGCAAAAGAAATATTGAGCCAAGCTTTTACTGCTCCTTCAATCTTTGCGCCACCATGTAATTTGGACCAAGTTGCAAAAAATTCTTTCTTATCCACGGTTTGTTAGCCCAAGGTTGTTGCAGATTTCTAAGGTGGCCAATGAATTATTCATTGTGTAAAAATGTAAACCTGGAACTTTAAGGGCTATTAACTCTTCACAAAATTTTGTCGCAAGCTCGATACCAACTTTTCTTACCGATTCTGGATCATCTGCAATTCCGGTGAAAGCTTTAGAAATAGTTTCTGGAATCGGAGTGCCATTAAGTTCTGCCATGCGCTGCAATTGTTTTACATTAGTAATTGGCAAGATTCCGGCGATAACTGGCAATTTTGAACCACGTGCTTCTAATTTCGTAACCAAGTTCTGCCATTTTGAACTTTCAAAGAAGAATTGAGTTGTAGCGAAGGTTGCACCAAGTTGTTCTTTGCGAATAAGAACATCAATATCTTTCGTAATATTTCCACCGCTTGCTGGATGCCCATCTGGAAATGCTGCAACCCCAACTTCAAATCCACCTTGCGAGATTGCAAGTTCAACCAACTGCTCTGAATAATCAAAGCCACCTGGTGTCGTAACCCAATTTGCTGTTGGTCCCCCAACGGGATCGCCACGCAAAGCCAAAATAGTTTTTATCCCAGCGTTCTTATATTGGTTAAGAATTTGAATGAGCTCATCTTTAGTCGAACCCACACAAGTTAGATGTGCAACCGTGCTTCGCCCCGTGCGTTTAGTGATTTCTTTTGTGATTTGAATCGTGCGATCGCGAGTACTTCCACCGGCGCCATAAGTCACCGAAATAAAATCCGGTGATATGGATTCAAGGGCCGAACTAGCCTCCCAAAGGCGCGCTTCTCCCGCGTCATCCTTCGGCGGAAAGAATTCAACCGAGACCGTCATGCGTTCCATAGCGAGTCAGGTTACCCTTACGGCGTGAATTTTTCCGCTACCTCTGACCTAAAAGAGATTCGCGATTTAGTAAATAAAGAACTCCTTAATTTCGTTGCTGCCGAGAACAAGTATTTAAATGAGATTGCCTCCGAACTAGCCCCTGTCGCATCAGCAATGGAACGCTTCTTACTAGATAGCGGAAAACGGTTGCGTCCTCTCTTTGCTTACATCGGATTTTTGGGTACTGGAAGCAAGCCGACAATCGAAATCTTGCGTGCCTGTGCCGCATTGGAATTAGTTCATGTCTGCGCCCTTATGCATGACGATGTTATGGATGCATCAGATACTCGAAGAGGTGCACCTGCAATTCACAGAGCGTTTGAAGCAATGCACAAGATAAATAAATTAAGTGGATCGGCGGAACAATTTGGCATTTCCTCCGCGATCTTGCTTGGTGATTTGGCTCTGGTTTGGTCAGCAAAGATGCTTCACCAATCTGGAATCGATGGAAATGTTTTGCTTGCCGCGCTTCCAATGTACGATGAGATGCGCGTTGAATTGATGGCTGGACAATATCTAGATGTGTACGAACAAGCGCTTGCTTCTGAATCTGTAGAACGATCTCTCAAAGTGGCTCGATATAAATCAGGCAAATACACAATTGAACGTCCGCTGCATTTTGGTGCCGCACTTGGTGGCGCTAATTCCAAACTCATGAAGTCTTACTCTGATTACGGTTTGCCACTTGGCGAGGCTTTCCAACTTAGAGATGATGTACTAGGAATTTTTGGTAATCCGGAAGAAACAGGTAAGCCTGCTGGCGATGATTTACGTGAAGGGAAACGCACCGTCTTGTTGGCCAAAACTATGGAGCTATCCGATGCAAAATCCAAGGCAGCAATAAATAGTGCGCTTGGAAATCCCAATTTAACTTTGGCACAAGTTGAAGAAGTTCGGGCAATTATCGTAGAAACTGGCGCAATTTCTGAAGTCGAAGATCTGATTACTTCACTAACTTCCAGCGCGCAATCTGCCTTAGAACATGGTGAAATTGAGCCATTGGCAAAGAGTGCATTGACACAACTTCTCACAATTGTCACCGTCCGAAAACTTTAGGAATTGGAAATTAAATGTCAGCACGCGTTAAAGGCCCGACAGATCACGTTGTAATAGTTGGTGCCGGACTTGGTGGATTAAGCGCTGCCCTCCGTCTTGCTGGTGCAGGTCGCAAAGTTACCGTCATCGAACGCGAAGGCGTTCCGGGCGGTCGCAATGGATTACTTAATAAAGATGGCTACTCATTTGATACTGGTCCAACTGTTTTAACAATGCCGGATCTGATTCAAGATGCGCTTTCTTGCGTAGGCGAAGAACTAAAGGATTGGATGGAATTACTTCCACTTAAACCGCTCTATCGGGCTTTCTACCATGATGGTTCAACTTTGGATGTTCATGCCGAAACTGGCCGAATGCAAGAAGAGATCAGAAACGTTATCGGCCCTGATGAAGCTGCGGGCTATGGAAAGTATGTAGATTTTGTAACCAAACTTTATAAATATGAGATGAAAGATTTCATTGATCGCAATATTGATTCACCACTTAATTTATTGACTCCAAACTTGGCCAGACTTGTTGCGCTTGGTGGCTTCCGCAGACTTGCACCTAAAGTAAATGACTTCCTTAAGGATCCACGGACACAAAAGGTTTACTCTTTTCAAGCTATGTACGCCGGCGTAAGTCCTCAACAGGCTCTAGCAATTTATGCCGTCATTGCATACATGGATTCGGTTAATGGCGTCTTCTTCCCTAAGGGTGGAATGCATGCACTGCCTCGCGCGCTTGCAGGTGCCGCCGCAAAACACGGTGTTGAATTCAAATACAACCAAACAGTTTCGACAATCGAACATTCTGGTGGACGGGCCCGCGCAGTTATTACCGAAAATGGCGATCGCATTGAATGCGATGCAGTAATTTTGAATCCAGATTTACCGGTTGCTTGGCGTGAATTATTGGGAAAAACTCCGCCATCTGTTAAGCGCCTTACTTACTCTCCTTCTTGCGTAACCCTTTTAGTTGGCTCTAATAAGAGCTATGACAGATTGGCCCATCACAATATTCACTTTGGAAAATCGTGGGATGGCGTCTTCGATGAATTAATCAAGAAGAAAACTTTAATGACTGATCCAAGCCTGCTTGTTACGGTTCCGACACATGACGATAAAGATTTAGCGCCTGCAGGAAAACATTCTTATTACGTTCTCTTTCCTACGCCTAATCTTTCAGCAGATATTGATTGGAAGACTACGGCATCAAAGTATCGCGATCAGATGCTGCGAACCATGGAAGAACGTGGATACGACGGCTTTGCAGATTCGATCGAAGTTGAACATATGACCACTCCCCTCGATTGGAAGAATCAAGGCATGGAAGAAGGCGCACCTTTTGCTAGCGCACATACCTTCTTTCAAACCGGACCTTTTAGACCAAGAAATATGGCCAAGGGTTTTGAGAATGTTGTATTTGCTGGTTCTGGTACCCAACCTGGTGTTGGAGTCCCAATGGTTTTAATTTCAGGACGCCTTGCAGCCGAACGAATAGTTGGACCTGTTAAGTAAATGAAAGAATTAATTGCAGCCGGCATCTTGGATCCAAAACTTCAGGAATCCTATGCCGAATGTAAAAGGCTAAATTCACTGCACGGAAAAACTTATTATCTTGCGACTCTGCTCTTGCCACCAGCAAAGCGTCCATTCGTGCATGCGTTGTATGGCTTTGCTAGATATGCCGATGAGATTGTTGATGATTTGAATTCAACACTTACAGATGATGAAAAGGCTGCCGAGCTTGCAACTTGGGGCAATCAGGTCTTGCAAGATATTAAGAGTGGGCGAAGCAACGACCATATTGGAAGAGCTTTAGTCGATACTGTAAATCGATTTGAAATTCCGATTGCATACTTCGAAGCTTTTCTGCATTCAATGACAATGGATCTAACCGTTAGCGAGTATCAAACTTATTCAGATTTAATGGAATACGTTTATGGATCTGCCAGCGTGATTGGGCTAGAAATGCTGCCAATTCTGGGGTCAAGCTCGCCAGATGCTCTTGCTGCCGCCGAGAAACTTGGCACCGCATTTCAACTTGCAAACTTTATTCGCGATGTTGGTGAAGATCTTGATCGTGGAAGAATTTATCTACCGATTGAAGAGTTAAGCGCTCATGGCGTAACTCATGAAATGCTTGAAGAGCGAATTTTGACCCCACAAATTAAGTCTGCGCTGAAAGAACAAATAGCCAGAGTTCGCCGCCTACAACAAGAGGCTGCTCCTGGGATTGCATTGCTCGCACCAGAATCTCGGCCCTGTATCGAGGCTGCCTCCGAGTTGTACTGTGGAATTGTTGATGAAGTCGAGAAAATTGATTATCAAATCTTTGAGAAACGAGCCAAGACTTCAAGTTGGCGCAGAATAAAAGTTGCTTTTCCTGCGCTACTAAGGGCTCGCGCAGCGCGATAGTTTGCTAGCGTAAGGGCTAACGGGAGCCGAGTAATTGGCTGAGAGGATCTGAAATTCAGATCGACCGTAGTACCAGTTCGGTAATGCGAATTGGAAAGGGGTTAATCGATGAATTTAATGG
>CANKCX010000024.1 GCA_947480375.1 Actinomycetota bacterium | reverse complement strand
TTCAAATCTGTAGCTGTTAAGGCGCCAGGATTCGGTGATCGTCGCAAGGCAATGTTGCAAGATATTGCAATCCTTACAGGTGCAACTGTTATCTCTGAAGAAGTTGGATTAAAGCTAGAAGCAACAACAATGGATCTACTTGGCCGCGCTCGCAAGGTTGTAGTGGCAAAAGAAGAGACAACAATTGTTGAAGGCGCTGGCGATGCGGAACAAATCAAGGGCCGCGTAAACCAAATTCGTGCCGAAATCGAGAAGTCAGATTCAGATTACGACCGCGAGAAGTTGCAAGAACGTCTTGCAAAGCTTGCTGGTGGCGTTGCAGTTATCAAAGCTGGCGCAGCAACCGAAGTTGAACTCAAAGAACGTAAGCACCGCATTGAAGACGCTGTCCGAAATGCAAAAGCTGCGGTTGAAGAGGGAATCGTTGCTGGTGGCGGTGTTGCACTTCTACAAGCTGCAAAAGTTGCATTCGAAAAGTTGAAGTTAACTGGCGATGAAGCAACTGGCGCTCGAATTGTTGAAGTTGCAATCGAAGCACCACTAAAGCAAATTGCAATTAATGCCGGACTCGAAGGTGGCGTAATTGTCGAAGCTGTTCGCAACAAGCCAGTTGGTACTGGTTTGAATGCAGCAACCGGCGAATACGTTGACATGATTAAGGCTGGAATTATTGATCCAGTTAAGGTCACACGTTCTGCACTGCAAAATGCAGCATCAATCGCTGCACTATTCCTTACAACCGAAGCTGTTATTGCGGATAAGCCAGAGCCAAAGGCTCCAGCGATGCCACAAGGCGGCGGAGAAATGGATTTCTAAAGCCAGATTCAAGCAAGAAGGCCCGCGAATTATTATTCGCGGGCCTTCTGCTTTAAGGTATGCACATGAGTTCAGCAAAGATTGATGACAAGTTCAACGCCCTTGAACTAGCGCGTTCTGCTGCTCTTGAAGATGCGCCAAAGGCTGAACAAGTTGGCGAATTAGTTTCAATTTCATACGATGAAGTTGAAGGTTCAGATGAAGCTCGCATTGCAACTTATCTTTTCGAAGCATCAATTCCGGCATACGTTGGATGGCGTTGGGCAGTAACCGTTGCAAAAGTTGATGATTCAAGTTCACCAACCATTTGCGATGTTGTTTTACTTCCTGGCACCGATTCACTTCTTGCACCAGAGTGGGTTCCTTACAAGGATCGCTTACTTCCTGGCGATGTTGGTCCGGGAGATATTGTTCCGACTTCAGCAGATGACGAACGTTTAGTACCTGGTTTTGCAGTTCTTCCGGAAGATGAAGAATTAGATCTTGCACAACTCTTTGAATTTGGCCTTGGTCGCGCACGTGTACTTTCTATTACTGGTCGCGATCTTGCAGCACAACGTTGGTACGCCGGAGATCGCGGACCAAATAATCCAACTTCACAACAAGCACCGAAGCCATGTAACTCTTGCGGTTTCTTTATTCCAATAGCCGGTTCACTTCGTTCTGCATTTGGTGTCTGTGCAAATATTTTGTCACCAGATGACGCCCGAGTCGTTTCTGTCGACCACGGCTGCGGGGCGCATTCCGAGGCGCTCGTCGTTACTGACTGACGCTAATTCCCGCACAAAACCCCGAACCACCTAGCTCGTCTTATAAGTTAAACTAATCCTCTTGCAGTCCTCTTGCAGTAACAGGTAGAAGAAACAAAGGAGTTCCCCAATGCCTCTAGGTCGCGTGAAGTGGTACAGCCTTGAAAAGGGTTTTGGATTTATTGAATCTGAAGAAGGCGCAGATGTTTATTTAGCATCTTCAGCTCTACCTGCCGGTGTTGCAACTGTTAAGCCAGGAACCAAACTTGAATTCGGTGTTATCGAAGGCAAGAAAGGTCCACAAGCAATGACAGTTCGTCTCATTGATGAACCTGCTTCAGTTGTTGCTAATAATCGAATCAATCATGATGATCTTGCAACAATGATTGAAGACACAATTAAGATTTTGGATAAGGTCGGAAATGGTTTGCGCCATGGACGCCATCCATCCGGACCTGATGCAGACCGCTTAGCAAAGGTATTGCGCGGTATTGCCGGACAATTCGAGAGCTAGTAATTACTTAACTGCCTCGCGCTTTGCTCGTCTAATTGTGTAACGAAGTCCCACAACTCCAAGTGCAATTCCGACTAGGCATATCCATTTAGCATTTGCATCGGCGTCAATCCCGATTGCGACAATCAGGGCTACAAACCACATTGCAATGCCGATGATAATTATTGTTATTGCACTTCGTAGATGAACCACAGTTATTAACCCCTAAACACAACTACGAGAAGTGTGACACCAACTAAAACTGCAAGTGTTACGAGTCTTCTAACTTTATAGCTCAAGTGTGAATTACTTCTTCATCTCAGCGACAACATAATCGATACAAGCGGTCAATTTTTCGACATCACTTGGATCGACAGCAGGGAACATTCCGATTCGCAATTGATTCTTACCTAGTTTGCGATATGGATCTGTATCTACGATGCCATTTGCGCGAAGAACCTTTGCAATTTCAAGGGCATCAATCGCATCATCGAAGTTAATGGTTCCGACTACCTTGGAACGCATTGCAGGATCAACAACGAATGGTGTTGTGTAATCATTCGCTTCGGCCCATGAATAGAGATGTGCTGATGATTGTGCTGAACGGCCAGCGGCGAATTTCAAGCCACCATTTGCATTCATCCAATCAATTTGTTCTGCAAGCAAGATAAGTGTCGCAAGAGCAGGTGTGTTGTAGGTCTGATCTAAACGTGAGTTATCAATTGCAATAGTTAGATCGAAGAATGCTGGAATAAAGCGACCGCTCTCTTTGATTTTTGCTACGCGAGCAATAGCGGCCGGGCTCATGATTGCAATCCAGAGACCACCATCAGATGCGAAAGATTTTTGTGGTGCAAAGTAATAAACATCGCATTGCGACATATCAACATCAAGCCCACCAGCAGCTGATGTTGCATCAACAAGCACAAGTGCACCTTCGGTGCCAGCTGGTCGAGTGATTGGCATTGCTACACCAGTACTTGTTTCATTGTGAGTCAGTGCGTAAACATCTACACCAGCTTCTACAACTGCAACTGGATGAGCACCAGGCTCTACCTTTATAACAGTTGGATCATCAAGGAATGGCGCATCTTTTGCAGCAGCAGCAAACTTTGAAGAAAATTCACCAAAGACTAGGTGCTGTGATTTCTTTTCGATTAAACCAAATGTTGCGATATCCCAAAATGCGGTTGATCCACCATTGCCTAAAACAACTTCATAACCTTCTGGCAGATTAAATAGTGAAGTTAATCCAGTGCGAACTCGGTTTACTACATTCTTAACTGGCTTCTGGCGATGTGAAGTTCCAAGAATTGATGTCCCGCTCTTTGCAAGTGCAGCAAGTGCTTCTGGACGAATCTTTGAAGGTCCGCAACCAAAACGACCATCAACTGGTTTCAAATTATCTGGAATTTTTATATCGCTCATGGGTAGAGCCTAAGGGTTGAGGCGTTTAACTCGCCAATCCATTTTCTGTGAATCCGAACGCACATATTGCAAGCGGTCATGCAATCTGGAATATCGACCCTGCCAAAATTCAATGCTTATAGGTCGAACCAAATACCCACCCCAATAATCTGGGCGCGGAACCTTCGAGCCTTCTGGATACTTTGCAGCGATCTCGGCATATCGGGCTTCTAAAATTTCGCGAGAGGCTAGTTCAGAAGATTGCGCACTTGCGATGGCACCGATTTGGCTGCCCCATGGTCTAGTCGCAAAATATTCATCACTCTCTTGTGCACTTACTTTTTCACAACTTCCAATAACAATTACTTGGCGTTCCATGGGATACCAAGGGAAGAGAAGCGAAACATTGGGATTTTCTGCGATCGCATTTGCCTTGCGCGATAAGTAATTTGTGAAGAAAGTAAAACCAGCTTCTGAAACATCTTTCAATAAGACTGAACGACCAATTGGTGCGCCATCGGTAATTGTTGAAAGCACCATCGCATTTGCTTCAACGACCATAATGTTTTCGCTAGCTTCGCCCAACCATTTCTTAAACTGCGCAATTGGATCACCGGCGACATCGCTCTCGCTTAGACCGGCTTGACCATATGACAGGCGCATGGCCCGGATGGTGTCTCGGTTGATTTCGCTCATGGTTGTATCTAACTTCACTTTTGCCCCGCATGCACTACGAGGGCTGCAACGGCTAGCACTCGCCTTTTGAGTTTGGCTTCACCCGCAAAAGTGTGGAGAATACGGTCAACTAATTGAGGGAGCCCGACGTGCCAGATAGTTTTAAACCCGGTCTTGAAGGTGTAATTGCATTTGAATCCGAAATTGCAGAGCCGGATAAAGAAGGTAGCGCGCTGCGCTATCGCGGCGTTGATATTGAAGACCTTGTTGGTCGCGTAACTTTCGGAAACGTTTGGGGCTTATTAGTAGATAACGAATTTAATCCAGGACTTCCTGCAGCAGAACCATTTCCAATTCCAGTTCACTCAGGTGATATTCGCGTAGATGTGCAATCTGCAATTGCAATGCTTGCACCAGCTTGGGGTTTCAAACCACTTCTAGATACAACAGATGAAGAAGCTCGAGTTCAACTTGCTCGCACATCTGTAATGGTTCTTTCCTATGTTGCACAAGCAGCTCGTGGAAGTGCTCCGATGGTTCCGCAATCAGAAGTTGATAAGGCGCATACCGTTGTTGAAAGAATGATGATTCGCTGGCGCGGAGAACCAGATCCATTACACGTTCGCGCAGTTGATGCTTATTTTGTTTCAGCAGCAGAACACGGAATGAACGCTTCAACATTTACCGCTCGCGTTATTGCATCGACTGGTGCAGATGTTGCGGCATCAATCTCTGGTGCAATCGGTGCAATGTCTGGTCCACTTCATGGTGGCGCACCTGCACGTGTACTAAGCATGATCGAAGCTGTTGAAAAAACTGGCGATGCAACTGCTTATGTTAAGGGTGTGCTTGATCGCAAAGAACGTTTGATGGGATTTGGACACCGCGTTTATCGTGCCGAAGATCCACGTGCTCGCACACTTCGTCGAATTGCAAAAGAACTAAATGCACCTCGCTATGAAGTTGCACTTGCACTTGAAAAGGCTGCTCTGAAAGAACTTCACGAGCGTCAACCAGATCGCGTATTGGAAACAAACGTTGAATTCTGGGCTGCAATCGTTCTAGATTTCGCACAAATTCCAGCGCACATGTTTACATCAATGTTCACTGCTGCACGTACTGCAGGTTGGTCAGCACATATTCTGGAACAAAAGCGCACTGGTCGAATCATTCGTCCATCTGCACGTTATGTTGGTCCGGCTCCACGAAAAGTTAGTGAAGTTCAGGGCTGGGATGAGTCAGTCCACTCGCTCCACAACTAAACGCAATATCTTCTGGTTCAGAAGAGATCTGCGTTTAACTGACAATCCAGCGCTGCTTGCTGCAATCGAAAATAGCGATGAACTAATTGCTGTTTTTATTCTCGATGAAAAATTAATTAAGCAGAGCGGAAGCAAGCGTCTTGCCTATCTTGGGCAATCACTTCGTGCTTTGGATGAATCTTTGAATAACAATCTTCATATCATGGTCGGCGATCAGGTTGAAGTTTTAAATAACTTAATTGCAAAGTATGGCGCCGATGAAGTTCATATCAGCCAAGAGTTTGAACCATATGGCGCAGCCCGCGACTTGCGAGTGGAAAAAGCTGGAATCAAATTAATCAGAACCGGTAGTCCGTATGCAGTTGCACCGGGACGTGTTTTAAAACCTAGCGATGCAACTCCATATCGCGTCTATACCCCGTTTTATAAAGCTTGGTGTCTGCATGGCTGGCGCAAACCAGTTAGCGCACCAAAAGATTTAAATTTAATTAAGCCAGAAGAATCTGATCGCAATTTTGTTGATTGGAAAGTTCCAGATGGCTGCCAAATTCCTAAAGCTGGCGAAGCTGCAGCACTTGCAAGGTGGAAAGAATTTAAATCAGATGCGCTTGCGAATTATGATGAAGAACGCAATAACGCTGGGGTAGATGGCACAAGTAAATTGAGCGCCCATCTGAAGTGGGGCGAGATTCATCCACGAACCCTGCTTGCTGAACTTGGTGAAAGTAAAGCGCATGATGTTTATCGCAAAGAGATTGCCTGGCGCGAATTTTATGCAGATGTGCTCTTCAATAATCCACATACCGAAAGTGATTACTATGCGCCTCGATTCAAAAATATGCGATACGACCAACCTGGCGATAAGTTCAAAGCTTGGCGTGAAGGTAAGACTGGCTATCCATTCGTAGATGCTGCAATGCGTCAGATGTTAAAAGAAGGTTGGATGCATAACCGAACCAGAATGGTTGTCGCTTCGTTCTTAGTTAAAGATCTACATTTGGAATGGCAATTAGGTGCAGATTTCTTTATGGAACATTTAGTTGACTTCGATGTCGCATCAAATTCGCATGGATGGCAATGGACCGCCGGTTGTGGCACAGATGCCTCGCCTTATTACCGAGTATTTAATCCAATCGAACAAGGCAAGAGGTTTGATGTGAATGGGGATTACATCCGCAAATATGTTCCTGAACTTGCGCATCTAACCGCCGATCAGATCCACGAACCTTGGGATTTTCTAGATGGATATTCAAAGGGTTATCCAGAGCGAATTGTTAACCATGCAACTGAACGTATTGAATCATTGGCAAGGCTGGAAGAGATTAAACCTAAAGAATAGGCGCCTGAATAAAACCCGAACCAGTTCGCTTTGCTTCATACATTGCTTGGTCAGCACGTTTCAATAAATCTTCTTTAGTTGTTGTAGGGCCTTCTGTCGTGACGCTTCCGATACTCACACCGACTCGAATATCTCCTACCGATAAATTAAATGGATAAGTACAAGTTGCCCGAAGTGCTAAGGCAACATCACTGCCGATATTTCGGTTTCCATAAACAATTACACCAAATTCATCGCCGCCTAATCGGGCAATCAAGACATCACTTGGCAGCACGCGGTTAAATCGAACTGTGATCTGCTTTAGTAATTCATCACCAATCTCGTGACCATAATTATCATTCACAGATTTAAAGCCATCTAAATCGAGTAATAAGAGCGTGCCATTTTTACGTCGCAGCAATTCAAGTTCAGCAATAAATCTGCGCCGATTTGGTAGACCGGTAAGTTCATCAGTACGTGCATGTTCGCGATCTTCACTAACTAACCTGGCATCACGCAAAGCAAGAGCCATTCGAAGGAAGGCAAGTGAGATGGTTAAGAAAGCCAAGATAAGAACAAAGAGCGGAAAATAGTTCGAACGCATCGCGCCATATGCCAAAATTGAAGAGCTCAGAATTAGCGAAATTGTTGTGGCCCATGTATTTATATGGCTCTGATTTACTTCACTCTCGCCACCATGGCTCCAGAGCGCTGATGCAATTAAAGCTAAACCTAATAACCAACCGTCATCAGTTAACGATGCAAATTCATATCCACTTGTTGCAGAGAGCAATAAGAAGAAGAGATCAGTGATTGCAAATATTGAAATTCCAGAGAAGATAAGAAAACTACGAAGACTTCGGTGTTGTAGAACAATTAGCGAGAGAGTTATAGCCACTAGAACTAAATCACCAACTGGGTATAAGACCGATAAAAAGACTTCAAAAGCCGTGCCTTCAAAGCGCATAGTGGCCGGGCGAAGTAATAGCCCTGCGATAACACTCGAGGTACCTAAAGCGATAATTGCAGTATCAAGTAATTCCAGTGCCGAAATCTTTTTAGTAACTGCAAGAGCGCGAATGATTCCAAGCAACATAAGTGGATAGAAGGCGGTGT
>CANKCX010000023.1 GCA_947480375.1 Actinomycetota bacterium | reverse complement strand
GCTTGCAAACGAAGTAAGTGAACTGACTTTTCTTGATTTGGATAAAGAAGTTGTGACTGCCGAATTGGCACGCGAACGGAGTTTACGATGACCACAACACCTTTGAAGTTTTATCAAATTGGAAGCTTTGCTGTTGGAAATCGCTTAGTTACTGCCGATGAACGATCAACCCAATCTGATGCCGATCGCACGAATGCACTTACATCAGGACATCGTGCTTGCCAAGGTTGCGGAGAAGCGCTCGGCGCAAGATATGCGTTGGATACCGCAATGCGGGCTGCCAAAGATCAAATAATTGCGGTTAATGCGACTGGTTGCCTAGAAGTTTTCTCAACACCGTATCCAGAAAGTTCTTGGCGAATCGCATGGTTGCACTCACTTTTTGGAAATGCGCCAGCAGTCGCTTCAGGAGTAGCTGCAGCACTAAAGGCAAAGGGAAGAACTGATATTCGAGTGGTTGGACAAGGTGGGGATGGCGCAACTGTAGATATCGGTTTCGGTGCGCTTTCTGGAATGTTCGAACGCAATGATGATGTTCTTTATATTTGTTATGACAACGAGGCGTACATGAACACCGGTGTGCAGCGTTCTGGTGCGACACCACCTGCTGCACGCACAGCCACTACACAAGCGGTTGGAAGCGCTCCGGGAAATGTTTTTGGTCAAGGAAAATTCTTACCAAGAATTGCGATGGCTCATGAAATTCCTTACGTGGCAACGGCATCAATTGCAGATTTACGAGATCTTGAAGCCAAGGTCACGAAGGCGATGGAATATCGCGGCGCTAGATATATTCATATTTTGGTTCCATGCCCACTTGGCTGGGGCAGCGCATCTTGCGACACAATTAAAATTGCACGCCTTGCTACGCAATCGGGCCTCTTCCCACTTTTTGAAGCGGTCAATGGCGAAATGATTACATCAACACCGATTCGTAAAAAGGTTGATGTCGAGGAATATCTAAAATTGCAGGGACGCTATTCACATCTATTTTCACCAAAACGCAACGATGAAGTAATTAACCATTTGCAGCGCATGGCGGATAAAAATATTGAACGCTATAACTTGATGGGGGATATGTAATGGAACGCCCATTTGCAATCACACTTGGCGTAGGTTCAAGTTTGGCCAATCACACAGGATCTTGGCGGGTAGAACACCCTGAATATTTACATCGGATGCCACCTTGCAATAAAGCCTGTCCTGCAGGCGAAAATATTCAGAATTGGTTGTACATCGCCGAAGATGGATCTTATGAAGCTGCTTGGAATGAATTAATTAAAGAGAATCCATTTCCCGCAGTAATGGGGCGAGTTTGCTATCACCCTTGTCAGACAGCTTGTAATCGCGGAGAGCTAGATGAAGCTGTCGGAATTAATTCGGTTGAACGCTTTCTCGGTGATTATGCAATTGAACACGGTTGGGAGATCGCGCCTCCAACAAAAGAATCTGGTTTCAAAGTTTTGGTTATCGGCGCCGGACCAGCAGGTTTGTCAGCTGCTTACCATCTACGACGTGCTGGACATGCGGTTGTAATTAAAGATGCGACTCATGCACCTGGCGGAATGATGCGATACGGAATTCCTAAGTATCGCTTGCCTAGAGAGATTTTAGATGCCGAAATTGCACGCATAGCAAAGATGGGCGTTCAGATTCAGCTGAATACTCGCGTCGATGATGTGCATGATGAACTCGAAGCTTTCGATGCGGTGTTTCTTGCAATTGGCGCGCAGTTAAGTAAGCGCGCATATATTCCTGCCGGGGAGAGCGCGCGAATTCTCGATGCAATTTCCGTATTGCACGATGTCGAAAATGGAACGCCCCCATTACTTGGTCGAAAAGTTGTCGTTTATGGTGGCGGTAACACGGCTATGGATGTGGCCCGTACTGCCAAGCGATTAGGTGCGGAAGAAGCGATTGTTGTTTATCGCAGAACTCGAGATAAAGCACCAGCAAATGATCTTGAAGTAACTGAAGCCCTTGAAGAGGGAATTCTTATCAAGTGGCTTTCCACAGTTAATCATGTTGACGGTGGAAAATTAACCGTCGAGAAAATGCAATTGGATGAGAGCGGATTCCCACAGCCAACTGGTGAATTTGAAGATCTTGAAGCTGATTCGCTAATTCTTGCCTTGGGCCAGGAAGTAGATTTCTCGCTTCTAGGAAATAGCGCAGATTTAGATGTTGTAAATGGCACGATGCCAGTTGATTCAACGATGATGACAACACACCCAGGAATCTTTGCTGGCGGAGACATGATTCCAGCAGAACGCACCGTCACAACAAGTATTGGGCATGGCAAAAAAGCTGCGCGAAATATCGATGCTTGGCTTCAAGGTAAATCAATTGAAGTGAATCTAGAGAAAACCCCTGTGACGATAAATGATTTAAATACTTGGTACTACACCGATGCGCCGCATGCAGTTCGTGAAAGATTAGAAGCCTCAAGGCGAGTAAGTGATTTCTCTGAAGTTGTAAAAGGTCTCGATGAATCAACCGCGCTTTATGAAGCCCGACGCTGTATGTCATGTGGCAACTGCTTCGAATGCGATAACTGTTTTGGAGTCTGCCCCGATAATGCAATAAAGAAATTGGGTCCTGGCTTAGGTTACGAAATAGATTTGGATTACTGCAAAGGCTGCGGGATTTGCGTCTCGGAATGCCCGGCAAGTGCCATACAAATGTTCCCGGATAACTAAAGGATAAAAAATGAGACGCTCAAAAAGTATAACTTCAATAACAGCCCTCCTTGCAATTGCGTTCCTCCCGCAAAGTTATGCAGCTGAAACTACTATGACTCGCGAAGAAGCCGTCGCGGCATATCACGCAAGATTTGATCAGCAATTCAATGAAATCCATGCGCGGCTTGTTGATGCCAAAGAGAGAGCAACCGCTGCAAAAATTAAATCAATAGTTCTGGCTGCTGATATTGCCCTAAAGGATTTTGACGACGAGATTGCAATTATTAGTAATACGCTCAAAGATCCAAATGCTCCCGTTGATACCGCAGTTGGATATGCAATTGAAGAAATAGGCGAAATTCAGTGGAATGTTTCTACTATTGAAACAAACTTCACCAAGATTGCCACCATCAAGTGCGTCAAAAGTGGCAAAGTGAAATCCATAAAAGAAGTTTCACCAAAGTGTCCGAAGGGCTACAAGCTCAAGAAATAGGCAGTAGCGAACTAGCTTTAGTAAGTTTTTAAATCTTGGTGGACCGTACTGGGATCGAACCAGTGACCCCCACAATGTCAATGTGGTGCTCTACCGCTGAGCCAACGATCCTTAAGCGTGCTTAAGGTGTGGAATGTTACCCCAAAAGATTTGGGTGCTAAAACTCATAAAAGCGTAGTACTCGAAATAGGTTAGAGATAGCCTCAAGGCATGGAATTCAAGACGATTATCGAGCCTTTCAAGATTCATTCAGTGGCACCAATAGCGATGACTACGGAGGCACAGCGCGAGAAATTTATTGCCGAAGTTGGATATAACTTATTTTCTCTTGAATCAGACAATGTATTAATTGATTTACTCACTGACTCTGGCACTGGTGCCATGAGTAGAAATCAGTGGGCCGCAATTCAGCACGGTGATGAGTCGTATGCTGGTTCACCATCATGGTTGCTATTCAAAGCTGCGGTTCAGAATCTATTCCCTTATAAGCATGTAATCCCCACTCACCAAGGACGCGCTGCAGAGAAAATTTTATTTACTGCTATTGGTGGCGAGGGAAAGTTGATTCCAAGTAATACGCACTTTGATACCACTCGCGCGAACATTGAATATTCAAAGGCTGAAGCTGTCGATCTAGTTATTGCCGAAGGGCGCGATCCATCAAGCCTGCATCCCTTTAAGGGCAATATGGATCTTGTCGCACTTGAAAAGTTCATCAATGAAACAGGTGTCGAAAATATTCCGGTTGTCATGATGACAATCACAAATAATTCGGGCGGTGGACAGCCAGTATCACTCGAGAACCTAAAAGGTGTTAGCGCGATCTGCAAGAAGTACAAGATTCCATTCTTCCTGGATGCCTGTCGATTTGCCGAGAATGCTTGGTTTATTAGAGAGCGCGAAGCAGGACAAGGTGATCGTGATGTTGTAGATATCATTCGCGAAATTGCTGGGCTTGCCGATGGCATGACAATGAGTGCAAAGAAAGATCCGCTGGGAAATATCGGTGGTTGGTTGGCACTTAACGATGATGACCTTGCAGGTATCTGCCGAAATCTTTTAATCCTTACGGAAGGATTCCCCACTTATGGTGGGCTTGCCGGTCGTGATTTAGAAGCTTTGGCCGTCGGACTTACTGAAGTTGTTTCACATGATTATTTGAAATATCGAATTCAATCCACAGCTTATTTAGGGAATGCACTTTCTAAAATGGGAATACCAGTTGTGCTGCCAATCGGCGGGCATGCGGTTTACATAGATGCAAAGGCGCTATTGCCACATATTCCAGCTCTGCAATATCCCGGACAAGCGCTTGCTGTCGAACTTTATAAAGTAGGTGGAATTCGTGGCTGTGAAATTGGCACAGTGATGTTTGGTCGAAAGCCAGATGGAACCGAAGTTCCGGCGGCGATGGAATTAGTAAGGTTGGCAATTCCACGTAGAACATATACGCAGAGCCATATCGATTATGTGATTGAAGTCTGTGCTGAAGTTCTAAAGCGAGCTCCAAAACTTGGGGGATACAAGATCACGCAAGAACCACCTGCGCTTCGCCACTTCACTGCAGCTTTTGCTCCGCTTTAAGCGCGGCCGAAGTCATCCTCAATACGTTCAATATCGTCTTCACCAAAATAAGTTCCAGTCTGAACTTCAACGAAAATAATTTCCTCTGTTCCGGTATTTGAAAGACGATGTAGAACGCCAATTTCAAATTCAACAGTGTCACCTGGTTTTACTTGGGAAATCTTGCCGTCGATAGTGACTTCGCCAGTTCCTTGAACTATGAACCAATGTTCGGCGCGATGTTTGTGACGCTGGTAGGAAAGTCTTGATCCTGGATTCATCCAGATGCATTTAACCTTGTGAGTTTCACTTTCTTGGAGAACTTCATAGCGACCCCATGGTCGTTCTGATTTCTCTAATTCGCTCATCGATCTTCCTTACCTAATTCTTATCGGGCGGAATTTTTATATCTTAATTATGGAGGTCGGAACGGGATTTGAACCCGTGTAGCAGGATTTGCAGTCCTGAGCCTCGCCTCTCGGCCATCCGACCATCTTTTCCTGCTGTGGAACAGATGAAACTTGTGAAACAGACAAACTAAGAAACGTTTACCAGAGCGGACGACCGGGTTCGAACCGGCGACCTGAACCTTGGCAAGGTTCCGCGCTACCAACTGCGCTACGTCCGCATTTCTATCTATCTGCATTGCTGCAGATTCAAGAGGGCAAATCTAGCGCACCAAACGGGCAAGCGCCAAAGCGCGATGGATTGCTTCGGGTCATCTAGCGTTAGCTCGTGGACATTAACCAGCCCTTCTTCTGGATGAACGGGGTTCTCGCTACCGAATTAATGGAAATCACTAGCGATCCAAGCGCCTTAAACGATGGTGGCTTTTGGGCGGTTTCAACATCCTTCGAAGGGGAATACACCTTTGCGAAATTTAAAAACGTGGTTCATGGCGTCGCTTTTCCTAAAGTAGGTGAATGGTCTGGATTGAATGAGGTGTGGGAGAGTTCACTAAGCAAGAGTGAATTTGAAGAATATGTGGAAAAAATCCGAAGTGAAATTAAATTAGGAAATGTTTATCAAGTAAATGCCTGTCGCATTCTCTCCACTTCTCTATCTAAAGATCGTTCTTTAGCACCGCTCTTTGCGCGGTTATTAGCAAAGAATCCAGCACCAAACGCTTCGTATCTAAAGCTTCCGAATTTTGAGATTGCCTCGGCTTCACCAGAACTATTCATTTCACGAGATTGCAATTTGATTAAAACCAGTCCAATTAAGGGCACCCGCAAATTATCTGAAACAGGTTCGAATTTTTCAGATAAAGATAAATCAGAGAACATAATGATTGTTGATCTGATGCGAAATGATTTCGGTCGCATCTGCGATCCCGGAAGTGTGAAAGTTTCCCAACTTTTGCGCAGCGAACTGCATCCCGGTCTAGAACATCTTGTTTCAGATATTGAAGGTAATTTACGAGAAGAGATTTCATGGGATGAAGTACTGCAGAAACTTTTACCACCAGGATCAGTAAGCGGAACCCCCAAATACACAGCAGTCGCGCTGATAGCCGATAGCGAACCAACTAAGCGTGGCCCGTATTGCGGAGCTTTAGGTTGGCTGCAAGCAGATAAGGCGGCGCTAAGTGTTGCGATTCGTATCTTCTGGAAAGTTGGCGAAAAACTTAAATTTGGTACTGGTGCTGGAATTACTTGGTCAAGCGTTCCGGAAGCTGAATGGGAAGAAACAGAATTAAAAGCTGCAAAATTATTGGCTATTGCAGGTGGGCTTCGTAGTGACCGTTGGCCCTTTGGTTCAGGAATTTTCGAAACGATTCGAGTTGAAAATGGAACGCCGCAATTGCTTCGTGAACATTTAATTAGAGCGCGAAAGAGCGCTGCGATTTTGGGATTTGAAGTCCCAAGTGATTCAGAAATAATCTCTCGAATCGGTTCGCTAGATCGAATTGAACTTGGTCGGCTTCGACTTACTTTCGGAGAAACTTTTCAACTTTCTCTAGATCCGTATGTAGATTCAACTCACAGTGCCCGAATTGGAGTTCGCACTCAAGAGGTTGATATTGATGCAAAGGCCCATAAAGCTTTTCCATATACTGAAAATCTAAAGATGTTGACAGATGCGCGAGTTGATGGCTTCGATGAAGTTGTGATTGTTAATCAAGACGGAATAGTTTGTGAAGGCGCTATTTCAAATTACGTCTTTCGAATAGATGGACTTTGGGTCACTCCTAATTTAGATGCAGGTGTCCTACCGGGGATTATTAGGGGATTAGTGATTTCAAGTGGCCTTGCGATTGAAAGTGAATTAAATGAGGCAGACCTCGAAAAATGTACTCATGCTTTTGCGCTATCTGCCCTACGTATCGCGCAACCTATTGCCGAGATTGCTGGCAGAAAAATGATGGAAGATGAAATAAGTAAGCAGTGGGCGCTGAAATTGCGGGAAATTCTCTATTCGCATTCGGTAGGCTAAGCACGTGGCTAATATTTCAGTTTCAGTAAACGGAGAAAAGCAATCCGTAGATGGCGAAAGTCGTCCTACCCAAATATTTGCCGAAGACTCAACAATCGTAGTTTGCAAAATTAATGGCGAACTTCGAGATCTTTGGACAGAGCTAAAAGAGGGCGATGTCGTCGAAGGCATAAGCATCAGTTCGCCTGAAGGGCTATCAGTTCTTCGACATTCAACTGCGCACGTAATGGCTCAAGCAGTCCAAGAAGTATTTCCTGAGACTAAATTAGGAATCGGCCCACCAATCACTGATGGTTTCTACTATGACTTCGAACCGAAGAAACCATTTAATCCAGATGACCTAGAAAAACTCGAATCATCTATGCGCAAAATTATTAAATCAGGACAGAGATTCCGGCGCCGTGTTGTTACAGATAAAGAGGCGTTAGCTGAATTAGCTCACGAACCTTACAAATGTGAATTGATTGGTCTCAAATCTAGTAATGCTGATGATGAATCAAGTGTCGAAGTTGGCGCTGGGGAATTAACAATTTATGACAACCTAGGACGTGACGGACAACCTGCCTGGAGCGATCTTTGCCGTGGTCCACATCTGCCATCAACGAAACATATTCCTGCCTTTAAATTAATGCGTACTGCGGCTGCGTATTGGCGCGGATCTGAAAAGAATCCAATGCTGCAACGCATCTACGGAACTGCATGGCAGTCGCAAGAAGCGTTAGATGCCTATTTAAATTTACTTGCTGAAGCCGAGAAGCGTGATCACCGACGACTCGGAACTGAATTAGATCTCTTCTCTTTCCCAGAAGAAGTTGGGTCTGG